>CAKZYI010000914.1 GCA_937884735.1 uncultured Pleurocapsa sp. | reverse complement strand
AGGGGAAGGTTCAGTTAAAAAACTCTCAGAATCTGCTTTGATTCAAGCAGCAGAAATCGACCATGCTTTGAGCAGTATTGACGAAATTAATCAGTCAGTTAAAACTATTGCCGACTATGCTCAAGAAGCTGCTGCGATCGCCCGAAATGGTTCAATTCAGGCAAAAGAAGGAGATTTGGCTATGGATGCAACAGTAAATAGTATTGAGAAAATTCGTACTACTGTTGCCAACACTTCCAAAAAAGTAAAACAACTAGCAGAATCTTCTCAAGAAATTGCCCAAATTGTAGAGATTATTTCTAGTATTTCCGAAAAAACCAACCTACTAGCTTTTAACGCTTCTGTTGAAGCAGCCAGGGCGGGAGAACATGGTGAAGGATTTAGAATTGTAGCTGAAGAAGTACGTCGTCTGGCAGATAGAATTACAGGTGCAACCAAAGATATTCAACAACTGGTAACTACAATTCAACAAGATACTACTTCAGTGTTGCAAGGGATGGAAACCAGTACTTCAGAAGTTGTTAACGGTAGTGAACTGGTGCGTATGACTAAGCTAAATCTACGAAGCTTGGCACAAACTAGCGAACAAATAGATGAATATTTAAAATCTATCTCGACTAACACGATTAAGCAAACCGACAACTCTAAACAGATCAACGAAAAAATCAATGGTATTGCTTTAGTGGCGAAAACCACCTCAACTGAAGCGCAAAGCGTGGTGGAATCTTTACAGACTTTGGTACAAGAGGCTCAAACTCTCCAACAATCGGTATCTCAGTTTAAACTTCAGAATTAATTCTGGCTTTTCCCTGATTTTTTCCTTCCTTCAACAATCCCCTTAATGCCCAGGCTTATTCAACATGAGTTCCCAGTTAGATCCTGCAATTCTCGCTGCTATTACCGCCGAAGCACGTCAGTGTTTTCTAGATGAAGATGCTCCAGAGTATCTAGAAATGCTAGAACAAGGCATTATCGACCGTGACAATCCCGATTTCACCAACTTGCTGCGAGCGGCACATTCTCTAAAGGGGGGTGCTGGTCTAGCTTCATTAACTAGTTTGCAACAACTTGCCCATAAGCTAGAAGATGTAATGCTGGGAATTCAGCAGGGGCAAATTGCCGAACGAGAGTTGGCTTGGGCGTTAATAGAAAAAAGCATTGATGAAGTAGGATATGTTTTAAGTCAAGCTCGTAATGTTGATAATGCGATCGCTAATCCTGAATTAATTGTCGCTTTAGAATCTTTAGTTGGTGAATCTGGCTCCTATGATACTCAGGAGCAGAATACGCCCGAACATGATGGAGGAAGCAATCAAAACGCCCTACTGCACAATACATTGGCAGTGGATCTAGAAGATAGTTTTATTGTTATTGAAGAATTAGAGTTAGACACTCCTGAAGAAGTAATTCAGCCAATTTTGTCGGGTTTTGTGGATGAGTGTCTGTTTATAGCCGAAACTCTGGAACTTCCCTGGTTGAGTCTAGCTGTTGCTCCAATATCTGAAGTTTTGGCAGATTCCGACCTTGTAGAAGCTCTACTCACAACTCAAGAAATTATTGCTCAGTTACGAACTCAAATTGCTGATCATCTTAGTAACATAACAGAAGAATCAACATCAGCAGCAACAGAAAACAATACAGACAACAATTATGAATTAGTTGCCAACACTTTAAACCAAGACTTAGAAGAAATCTGTCAAGCGATCGCAGATATCTCTATGGACACTCCTGAAGAAGTGATCCATCAGGCTTTGACTGGTTTTAGTGAAGAATGTACTTTTATCGGAGAAACTTTATCACTGCCGTGGCTCGTTGAAGCAGTTGCGCCAATAGAAGCTTTGATGGCTGAAACCGAACCATTGGAGGTTTTGCTAACAGTACAAGAGTTAGTTCCTCAAATTCGCCAGAAAAGAGCTTCACATTTAGATAGCCTAGTCAATTTTGAGCCTGAAGAGTCGGCATTTGTCGAACATCTAGAAGAAGAACCCTTGTATGAATACGAGGGTGATGAAGTAGACGAAGAAGGCGGATTTTTCGATTTTGGCGAAGATGAGGATGAAGTAGAACAAACCACCGTAATGTTTGCACCAACGGCAGTATCCAAAGAAAAAATTGTTGCCAAAGTCGCCCAAGCATCTTCAAAAACGAGTTCTACTGTTGAGCAGGTAAAAATACCTTTAGACAGACTACAGGACATGACCAACAACGTAGAAGAGTTAATTTTGACTTATTCTCGTTTTGGTCGTCAACAAGAGCTTCTCAATCAAGCAAATCGACGTTTGCGATCGCTTACCCGTCAGTTTGAGCCAATTCGAGAGCAGATTCAAAATCTGTATAACGAACTGGCAATAGGCTCTAGCGATATTGCCAAGAAAGCGCATCAAGCAGACGATTCAAATGAAAATCAACATGATTTTGATTCATTAGAAATGGATCGTTATACAGACATTCATGGCAGTCTGCAATCATTTCAAGAGCTAATGCTACAAATTCAAGAAACTCGTACTGATATTGATTTTGTAGATCGAGAATTAGGAGAAGACATTGAACAAACTAAGAAAAATCTAAATACTTTGTATGCAGAAGTTACTGATTCTCGTCTAGTCCCCTTTGATTTGTTAGCTAAACGATTTGTTCCTCAAATTAGAGGTTTGAGCCAAAGATTTGATAAGCTAGTGGATTTGAAAATTGAAGGTAAAAATACTCCTGTCGATCAAATATTATTAGAACAATTACAAACGCCTCTGACTCATTTGCTTAATAACGCTTTCGATCATGGAATCGAATCAAAATATGAGCGTTTTGCTAATGGTAAACCAGAGCAAGCAACTATTTGTCTCACTTCTAAGTTGCAAAAAAATACTTTAGTCATCACTATCCAAGATGATGGAGGTGGAATCAATCCTCAAAAAGTTTATAATCGCGCTGTGGAAAGAGGTATTTGTCCTCGTGAAAAATCAATTGAGGACTTTTCCCATGGAGAAATTCTTAACTGGATTTTTGAACCAGACTTTTCTACCGCAGCTAAGGTAAGCGATATTTCTGGTCGTGGTATGGGATTAGACATCGTACTGAATCTGATTCGCAAGCTTAAAGGTCAACTACAAGTACAAACCGATGTTGGTCTTGGTACTACTTTTACTATTACCCTTCCTCTTAACCTCAGTTTGCAATCGCTTTTATTAATCCAATTACAAGATAGTCTCATAGCAATTCCTCATACGAGTATTAGAGAAATTCTACCTTACAGGGACTTAGACTTTACTGACACCCTCAAAAAACATATTAATTGGCAAGAAAAAACTATTCCTTTATCCCCTGCTTCTAATCTTTTTCCTCGTCCTAGAAAACCTTTAAACTTTAGTGAGGGTAAGGTAGCGATAGTTTTAGAGACAGCTTTTGAACCCTTAGCAATTGTAGTAGATTCCATTGTTCGGGAAGAAAAGTTAATTATCAAACCTTTTGATGAACCCGTCCCCCCTTATATGGCTGGATGTGCTGTACTGGGTTCGGGAGAGGTAATTCCTGTAATTTTGCCTCAAGGTTTGGAGCAAGAAACTATTTCGTCAGCTTCGGCTAAAGATAGCAAGGCTACCATTACTAATACTGTTTCTACTATTTTAATCGCAGAAGATTCTGTGGCTACTAGAAGGATGCTCGATAAGATATTGACCTCTGTGGGCTATCAGGTAATTGTCTGTCGCGATGGACAAGAGGCTTTAGAACAGGTCAATCAATACAAAGGCAGAATTGATTTGATATTGTCTGATGTAGAAATGCCAAGGCTCAATGGATTTGAACTTTTAGAGAAGGTAAGAGCTCAACCAGCTTTTAAGCAGACGCCCATTGTTATGGCAACATCTCGTACAGGAGATCGTCATAGAGAAGAAGCGAAAAGACTTGGTGCAACCGACTATCTTGGTAAACCCGTTCAACCTCAACAACTAATTGATACTGTTTCTGCTTTATTAAAGAAAACTGCTTAATTAATTATTTATTTATTGATTTATTACTGACAGAAATATAACACTTCTTGTATATCTTTAGTTTCTTGTGGATATGCTACTTTAGGGCGGGTAATAATAATTAAAGGGATGTTTAACTCTGCTGCTGCTTGACGTTTAATATGTTCTCCTCCAGCTTTTCCCGATGCTTTGGTAATGACCAAAGAAACTTTCCACTGTTGCCACAAAGCTTTTTCCAAGGCAAGATTGAGAGGAGGACGAATAGCAATTAAACGATCGCTAGTAAATCCTGCATTTAGGGCTGTTTTCAACGATTCTATTTTTGGCAACACTCTTCCGTATAAAGTAGCTTGCTCTTGCCAAGGTTTAAATTGGTGCAAGGCTTTACACCCAATCGCTAAGAAAACTCTTTGTCCTCTTAAATAGTCTCCTGCTAACAAAGTTTTGAAACTATCTAGCTCAGTAATTAGAGGATTACCATTTTGTGAATTTGATGTTTGGTATTCTTTTCTTTCATAACGTAAATAAGGAATATTCAACTGAGTAGAAATTGCGATCGCAGTTTGAGAAACCTCCACTGCATAAGGATGAGAAGCATCAACTATGGCTTTGATATTTTCTTGCTCGCAAAAAGACTGCATCTTTTCTTGGTTCATGCAGCCTATGACTATCTGGGTATCCTTACTGTAAAGAGCTTGAGCCGTTTGAGTAGTAACGCTGACCATAAATCCTATGGTGTTGAGCGTTAGTGTGTCGGCGATTTCAATACTATCCCTCGTTCCCCCAATTAACCAAATTTTGTGTGCCATTCAGCTTTAGCAATCAGTAGTAACTAGTCATCTTCCTTTTAAGGCTTTTTGGAAATTACGGCGATAAGATTTGTTGGAAATTAAAAGTACTGGCCACAATAAAGCTAGAGTAATACGTCCTGGTAAACCAGAATTGAAATTTGTACGGCGATAACCAGATAAAAACTTCCAGATTCCACCCACATAAACCACTAATAAAACAAAACCTATTAAATGTCCCATAGAAATAACTTACAGATATAAAATAGCTGACTAACAATATTTATATTTTAACAATTCTCAATTTTCTTTCTTTTAATTCTAATAATGAAGTTATAAAATCTTCCTTGTTCTACAATACTCAGTGAAGATAGGAAAATAAATCCTGGCACAGACAATATTTTGTTCCATTTTTACATTAGTAAAATTTATATTTTTTTGGCATAAGTTAACATCAATCAATTTCGATAGTTATCAAAAGACAAAGATATACCGTTAAAAATAATACCAATCGATAATTAAGGAGGTTATGATGCGAGCAGTGCTAATGGCTGGTGGTTCTGGGACGAGATTACGCCCCTTAACTTGTGACTTGCCCAAACCGATGGTTCCAGTGCTAAATCGTCCCATAGCCGAACACATTATTAATTTACTGAAACGCAATAATATTACCGAGGTTATTGCAACTCTTTATTACTTGCCTGATGTTATGCGCGATTATTTTCAAGATGGCAGTGACTTTGGCGTGCAGATGACCTATGCAGTAGAAGAAGAACAGCCGTTGGGTACAGCTGGCTGTGTCAAAAATATTCATCAATGGCTAGATGATACTTTTATAACTATCAGTGGAGATGCTATTACAGATTTTGATTTACAAGCTGCGATCGCTTTTCATCGAGAAAAAAAGTCTAAAGCTACTTTAATTTTAACTCGCGTACCTAATCCAATTGAATTTGGTGTAGTCATAACCGATGAAAATAATAGAATTAGCCGCTTCTTAGAAAAGCCTTCCTCCAGCGAGATTTTTTCAGATACGGTTAATACTGGAACCTATATCCTCGAACCAGAAATTCTCGAATATCTACCAGAAAATGAGGAAGCTGATTTTTCTAAGGACTTATTCCCTCTACTTTTGGCAAAAGGAGAACCAATGTATGGTTATGTTGCAGAAGGCTATTGGTGTGATGTAGGTCATTTAGAAGCTTATCGTGAAGCTCAATATGATGGACTGGCTAAAAAAGTAAAGCTAGACTTTCACTACAAAGAAAGATCTCCTGGAATTTGGATTGGCAATAATACTTATTTCGATCCCAGTGTTTCTATTGAAGCACCCGCTT
>CAKZYI010000913.1 GCA_937884735.1 uncultured Pleurocapsa sp. | reverse complement strand
ACATGGAGCAATTTTCTATATCTTTGAGGGCTTTACAAGAACGCAACTTATGTTTTGGCAGAACCTCCATCTATAAAGAACAAATATATTTTTACCGAGTTGACTTTTTATTGTTCTGACATGGGATAAGTAAACACAAAATCAGTCTTCATTTACTTCTGCTCCGCTCAAAAGTAATCAGTAATGTGTACCACCTAATTTCTTCGACGAGTGATAACCAAAGGGGTTAAGGCTGGCATCGTTTGTCTTGTCTTGAAATCAAATATACTAAGTACGTATTATTCATGACACAAGTAAGTCTTTCCACTTCTACTAATTATTCAGGGGAGCAGAACGCCCTGATTGAAGAGCTTGGAACATCATTAACTGTTAACTTTGAACTAGACGAAGCAGCACCAGAAGGCGGTTTAAAAGTCTTCGTTGATAGCGATATAGAGCAGATTGTCAGTCGCCTCGATTTACCAGGGTTTGCTTTTAACCCCACAGCCGAAAATATTGACCCTGCTACATTTGGTACGAGCTTTGATAATTCGGGTTTCTATCTGACTATTGATCAAGGAGCGACATTTGCCAGCTTTACTATTGATGTCTTTGATAACCCAGAACCAGATACTTTTTTACCTGAATCCTTTGATGGATTAGTTGAAGCCAACTTTAGTCTTGTTGCACCAGGAGAAGTAGCAGAGGAAGATACAGCAGATGTAGGAACTTTAGGTGATTATACAATTGACCCCGATGCAGCATCTACCACTGTCATCTTTGCTGATGAAGAATCTCAGCTAATAGAGACTCCTATTCCTCCTACCAATCCCGAACCAACAACACCAGAAGGACTACAGGTAAGCTTATTTACTGGCTCTAATTACCTGATTGAAGATGAGGGAACGGTTTCCGCTCATGCTTTTTTAGCAACGGGTGGGGTTATACCCGAAGGTGGGTTAGTAGTATCTGTCGATGCGCCAAATCTGAGCGAGTTTGACTTAGATGGCATCTCTGTTGAAGGTGGTGAAATCGAATCAGTTCGTGACGGTGGATTTGACCTGCGGATGACCGAGTATACGACGCTGGTAAACCTGCCTGTTGCTGATGATGGAGAAACCGAAACGGATGAAACAGCTACATTTAGCTTGGATGAGGGAGAAGGGTATGAGATAGTTGAAGATTATAGTGGCGGTACGGTTAACCTAGTAGATACGCGGGGTAACATTCCGCGAGGAGAAAGCACTAACCCAGATCAGATAATTTCTTTGGCAACCGATACCCAAATCAGCCCCGAGAACCCATCCTTTTCTGGTAGTAATTCTGTCTACTTTGATATCGGCAACCGCTACCTTTAAGAAGACGGCACCTATATTTACATTGACTATACAGAGGATGTCAATCTCTACCAGGTAGAACTAAATGAAGGAGATACCCTTGCGATTGAAACCTTTGAGGTTGAAGGTAATTTCGATGCTTTTGGTCTTGGTTTTTTTTCAAACGTTACGATATTTGATGCCGAAGGAAATCAGGCTATAGATTATGCTTCCTATATAGATGGTGCAGCACCAGACAAGCTGTTTGGAGGGACTGATCCATTTGATCCAAATGAAACCCACAGTTACAACGAATTTACAGCGACTG
>CAKZYI010000912.1 GCA_937884735.1 uncultured Pleurocapsa sp. | reverse complement strand
GATCCGATGCGGTTAATGTTTGAAAAAGATCTTACTCCCCATCCTCAATACACGGCGTTTTATAAATGGTTGCAAAATAAATATTGTGCCGATGCAGTCGTTCACTTTGGGATGCACGGTACAGTGGAATGGCTGCCAGGCTCGCCTTTGGGCAACACGGGTTATTCTTGGTCGGATATTTTACTTGGGGATATTCCTAACCTATATATCTATGCAGCCAATAACCCTTCTGAGTCTATTTTGGCAAAGCGTCGCGGTTATGGTGTTTTGGTTTCCCATAATGTTCCCCCTTATGGTCGTGCAGGGTTGTATAAGGAATTAATCGCCCTGCGGGAATTGATTGGGGAATACCGCGAGGATACAGAGAAAAATCACGCCCTACAAGATATTATTTGCCAGAAGATAGTTGATGTTGGTTTAGAGAAAGACTGTAAGTTTGAGGAAGGATCGAAGCAGGGAATTGATTTTACTGTTGAGAATTCCAAGCTATTTAGCAAAAATATCATTAACCAATATTTTGTGCAGGTATATGAATACTTGCAGGTATTGGAACAGCGTTTATTTTCTTCGGGTTTGCATGTATTGGGACAAAAGCCAGATTCAGAACAGTTGCGATCGTATTTAGAGGCATATTTTGATGGGGAATTGTCGGAGGATGAAATTGAAAACATCGTCACAGGAAACCCTGTAATCCTAAAGGATACCGCGAAGCATAAGACGTTCCATGGAACGTCTCCACATCATGGAACGATGATATCACCACGAATAGATGAAGCAACCAAAATAGCCGAATTATTAACCCAAAATACCGATGAAATGACCAATCTCTTGCGGGGATTAAACGGCGAATATATACCCCCCGCCCCTGGCGGAGATTTACTACGAGACGGCAGCGGAGTGTTGCCTACAGGTAGAAATATTCATGCCTTAGATCCTTATCGGATGCCTTCCCCCGCTGCTTATGAAAGAGGCAGAGAAATAGCGAGAAAAATTCTGCAACAAAATCTGGAAGAGAAAGGCGCGTATCCTGAAACCGTAGCGGTAATGCTGTGGGGATTGGATTCAATTAAAACGAAAGGGGAGTCTTTGGGTATTCTACTAGAATTAGTCGGTGCTGAACCTGTCAAAGAAGGTACGGGTAGAATCGTCCGCTATGAGTTAAAACCCGTCGAAGAAGTGGGACATCCTCGTATAGATGTTTTAGCCAACCTGTCGGGAATCTTCCGCGATACTTTTGTCAATATTATTGAACTGCTAGACGATTTGTTTAGAAGGGCAGCAGAAGCAGAGGAATCAGAAGATGATAATTATATTCGCAAGCATTGTCTAGCATTAGAAGCCCAGGGGATAGAAAATGCTAGCGCAAGAATGTTTTCCAATCCTGCGGGGGATTTTGGATCTTTAGTTAATGACCAAGTGGTAGATAGTAACTGGGATTCTAGCGACGAACTGGCAGACACATGGAAAAACCGCAACGTCTTTAGTTACGGACGCAAAGATAAAGGACAAGCCAGACCAGAAGTATTAACGCAGTTACTTGAAACTAGCAGTCAAATTATTCAAGAAATAGACTCAGTAGAATACGGCTTGACCGACATCCAAGAATATTATGGCAACACGGGCGGTTTAAAGCTGGCAGCAGAAAAACAAAGCGGAAAAGAAGTAGAAGCTTCTTTTGTAGAAAGTTTTTCTAAAGATACTAATCCCCGCAAGCTCAAAGATTTACTCCGCATGGAATACCGCACCAAATTACTCAATCCTAAATGGGCTGAAGCGATGGCAGATCAAGGATCTGGCGGTGCTTATGAAATCTCCCAACGAATGACAGCTTTAGTCGGTTGGGGCGGTACAGCCAACTTTAAAGATGACTGGGTATACGACCAAGCAGTTGATACCTATGCTTTGGATGCAGAAATGGCAGCTAAGTTACGAGAAGCCAATCCTGAAGCCTTTCGTAATATTGTCGCACGAGCGATCGAAGCTCAAGGAAGGGGTTTATGGAATGCGGATGAAGAGAAGTTGGAGCAGTTACAAGAGTTGTATCAATCTACCGAGGATGAACTGGAAGGAGTTACGGTATAGGATCAAAAGCTTGCACCTGTCAGATGCCCAAGAAAGCCAAAGAATTAAAAAATATAGATAGAAAAAAGTGGGCTAAAGTAATCACAATAATTGTAGCAATTAAACGGCGATCGCTAATGTAGATGGTTTCTAGATTATTGCCCCATCCTTCAAGGTTGTTTTCTCAAAAATAAAGAAAGGGAAATTCAAATTAATAAACTTCCCTTCTCATTCTTATTCGTCAAATTGAAACCAATTAGTGACCTCATCGTTTTGGAGACCTTGGGATCTCCTCAAGACTATAAAGAGTGTCCTAAAGGATTAGCCAGGGCGTTATGCGAAGTTAGTCTTTTAGGATATATTGCTTTAAAAAGTTATAAACCCGCAACGTCCTAGCGTACAAAATTACTTAACAGCAACTTTTGCACCAGCATCTTCCAATTGCTTCTTAGTTGCTTCAGCATCCTCTTTAGGTACACCTTCTTTGATTGTTTTAGGTGTAGATTCAACCATTTCTTTGGCTTCTTTTAGACCCAAGCCTGTGATGGAACGAACAACTTTAAGAATCGCGATTTTCTTGTCTTTAGGTACTTCTTCAAGAACTACGTCAAATTCAGTTTTTTCTTCAGCAGCTTCTCCACCGCCACCAGCACCAGGTGCAGCCATTACTACGCCAGCAGAAGCAGCAGCACTTACACCAAAAGTTTCTTCAATTGCAGAAACTAACTCAGAAGCCTCTAAAAGGCTAAGGGTTTTCAACTTTTCGAGAATTTCATCAGTTGCAGCAGACATACTTTACTCCTTAATAAATAAACAGACAATTGTGTTGTATGAATTGATTTCGAGATCGATAGATCTCCAATAGACTTTGACTTCTAACTATTAACTATATTTGGCTAACAGCTAGGAGCAAAGCTCCTTTACTCTTCTTTTTCTGAAACGGCTTTGATACCTCTTGCCAATCCACTGGGAACTTCTTTAACACCAACAGCAATTTTGGTAGCCAAGGCATTGATTGTTCCAGCAATTTTGGCGTATAGCTCATCTTTGGTAGGCAAGTCAGCTAGTGCTTCGACTTGCGCCTTAGAAAGAGCTTTACCTTCCATTACGCCACCGCGCAATTCGGTTTTTTTGGTTTCTTTCTGGAATCCTTTGTAAGCTTTGACTGCTGCACCGATTTCTTCTCCAGTGAAAAGAAACGCCGTAGCATCACTTAGCAAGTCTCCCATAGGTTGCCAATTTTCATCACCATCAATGGCAATGTTCATCAGGGTATTTTTGGTAATCTTACAGCTTGCACCACTGGGGCGAAGACGATTACGCAAGTCAGTAATTTCGGCTACAGACAACCCCTCATAATTAATAACAAAAGCTAGTTGAGCATCACTCAAAGTTTCTTTGAGGTCGGCGACTATCTCCTTTTTATTTGCCAGGGTTCTCCCCATTTCATATCACCTCCTGTTTTTTTGGAATCTTTTGGGTCACTCCCAAGCACCCCCTTCGGGAACTTGACCAGCAAAACTGGTCGTGCTTTTTGCGGTCTAAACGACAAAACCTCTGGCAGTAAAGCCAGAGGTTTCCAAGTATTTATCTCCATTCCCAATCGTGGAAATAAGAGTATAAAACTAATGGACATTAACCTCGGCTGGATATTAAGCAATTTGATTATTAATCGAATCGCGCCCGCTGTCTTTGGTACTAGTCGTTTAATTCTTTAATATTTTTTGTAGTGTTTGGCTACTGATTTCTTTAGGCTACATCAGACAAGCTTAGATCTTGTAAAGCACTGATATCAACCATAATTGATGGCCCCATTGAAGCGGAAACATATACGGTACGCCAGTAGCGACCTTTTGCACCACCAGGGCGGTTACGGTCAACGGTTTCTTGTAAAGCTTTTAGATTAGCTAATAAATCTTCCGCAGAAAAAGATGCCTTACCAAACATAACATGAACGATGCCTGTTTTGTCAGCCCTAAATTCTAATTTACCAGCTTTAAATGCTTGAACTGCTGGCTGTAGGTCGGCTGTAACCGTTCCCCCTTTGGGAGATGGCATCAAACCCTTAGGCCCTAAAACACGACCTAGTTTAGCTACCTTAGGCATCATATCTGGGGTGGCAATTAGTATATCAAAATCCATCATGCCCTTGGAAATATCTTCAATTAGTTCTTCTGAACCGTAAATTTCCGCGCCAGCGTCTTCAGCTTCTTTTACTTTTTCTCCACGAGCAATTACCGCCACTCGAACAACTTGTCCAGTACCTTTAGGTAAACTAACGGTGGTTCTCAACTGTTGGTCGGTGTATTTGGGATCGATACCTAGTTTGATGTGAACTTCGGCAGTCTCATCAAATTTGGCGGTGGCTGTTTCCTTGAGTAGCTGTAATGCTTCAAGGGGCTGATATGCTTTGTCTTCTTCTACTTTTTGTAGTAATTCGCGCATGCGGCGAGATTGCTTCTTTGGCATGTTGTTTTCTTTGGGTAACTAGCGAAGCCTTCAAGCCTCTCCCCATTCAAGTTTATAAATAATTAGTTCTGTCAGAGGCAACAGATTTATTCTGCGATAGCAACGCCCATATTTTTCGCTGTACCAGCAACGATTTTCATTGCTGCATCAATGTCATTAGCATTGAGGTCGGGCAGTTTGGTTTGAGCGATTTCTCTAAGCTGGTCTTGAGTGATAGAACCAACTTTCTGCTTGTTTGGTTCCCCCGCACCTTTTTCTATTCCTGCTGCTTTTTTGATTAAAACAGATGCAGGAGGTGTTTTGAGGATAAAAGTAAAGCTTCTATCTTCAAATACAGAGATTTCTACAGGAATTACTAGTCCTGCTTTGTCGGATGTTTTGGCATTGTATTCTTTACAGAATGCCATAATGTTTACACCATGTTGACCCAATGCAGGGCCGACAGGAGGTGCGGGGTTAGCTTTGCCCGCAGGCAAAGCTAATTTGATTAACGCTACA
>CAKZYI010000911.1 GCA_937884735.1 uncultured Pleurocapsa sp. | reverse complement strand
CAATATAGGGAATTTCCATTTATAAGTCAACCCCTTTTCAAGAAAAAAATTGAAAAGACGTTAATTACAGTCTACAAAACAACCTTTTAAGCATTGCCATGTATAGTGTTATGGCGTTTAATTTTTTAAAAAAAATAATAAAAAAACTTTTATGACTAGTTTACCTTCCTTAATAATCCTTGATCGCCTTTTACAAGATTGGTTGTTAGAAGATATTGGTAGAGGCGATTGCACTACCCAAGGATTATTTACTGGAGAGAGAAAAATAGAACAAGCAACATGGATAGTAAAAGAAGACGGAGTTGTCGCTGGGCTGCCAATCGCAGCTAGAGTATTTGAACTGTTAGACAAGAATGCAAAATTTACTATCGAAGTGAAAGATGGAGACCTTTGCAAATCGGGAACAAAGATAGCAAGCATTGAGGCAAGTAGAGAAGCGTTGCTGACAGGAGAAAGGGTTGCATTAAACCTTGGAATGCGTTTGAGCGGTATTGCCACAGCAACTCATAGATATGTTGAGGAAATTAGGGATTTATCAGCTCAATTAGTAGATACAAGAAAAACTACTCCTGGTTTACGAGTGCTTGAAAAATATGCCACGAGAGTAGGAGGAGCAACTAATCATCGAATGGGTTTGGATGATGCAGTAATGATAAAAGATAATCACATTAAAGCAGCAGGCGGAATAAAAAATGCGATCGCCTTGCTAAGGAAAAATATTCCTTACCCTCTTAATATTGAGCTAGAAACTACAAATCAAGAGGAAGTAATTCAAGCACTAGAACATGGAGCTGACATTATTATGTTGGATAATATGAATTCCGAAAAAATGACTGAAGTTGTAGGATTAATTCGTAAAATAAATCCCAGAGTCAAAATTGAAGCTTCTGGTAATATTACCTTGAAAACCATTCGTGCTATTGCTGAAACTGGTGTGGACTATATTTCTAGTAGCGCACCAATAACGAGGTCACATTGGTTAGATATTAGTATGAAGATGCTTTAAATATTCAACTTCAATGGGAAATGGAAACCTAAGTTATTTACAGCTTTTAGAATAAGCACATTTAAGTTTTATTCATATTACCTATGTAATGTGGGTAAAAACCACTTTAGTTTAACTTGTATAAAAGACCCTGATTGTGATTACACTATAGATTATTCGAGCAAGATACTCTCAATCAATATAAGTTCACAATGCAGCATCATGAGTGATATGGTCAAAAAGCCAATCGGTATTATAGGAGCTTCTGGATATGGTGGAGTTCAATTAGTTAGACTTTTATTCGAGCATCCTAAAGTCAAAATTGCTTATCTGGGGGGAGATAGTAGTGCAGGCAAAGAATATGGCTCTATTTATCCACACCTAGCTCATTGTGTAAATCTCAATGTTGAAAAAATAGATTTAGATGAAGTTGCAAACCGTTGCGAAGCAGTTTTTCTAGGACTGCCCAACGGTTTAGCCTGCGATATAGCACCTGTTTTGGTCAAAAAAGGATGCAAAGTATTAGATCTGTCCGCAGATTATCGTTTTGATAATCTAGACACTTATACAGATTGGTATAAAAAAGATCGCACAGATCGTGAATTTGCTAGTAAAGCTATTTATGGTTTGCCAGAATTACATCATGAACAAATAAAACAGGCTCAACTAATTGGCTGTCCTGGTTGTTATCCAACTGCAAGTTTGTTAGCTCTATCATTTTTGCTTAATCAAGTGTTAATCGATCCCTCTACAGTAATCATTGACGCTAAATCTGGTACTTCTGGCGGTGGGCGACAAGGAAAAATAAATATGCTTTTAGCCGAAGCCGATAATTCTTTGGGAGCTTATGGTGTTGCTAATCATCGTCATACACCAGAAATTGAGCAAATTTGCAGCAACTTAGCTCGTCAAGATGTAGCTGTGCAATTTACCCCTCACTTAATTCCTATGGCGAGAGGAATTTTATCAACGGTTTATGCAACCTTACGAGATCCTGGCTTGGTTAGAGAAGATTTAATTACTATTTACAATGCTTTTTATCGCTCTTCTCCTTTTGTCACCATATTATCGAATGGCATTTATCCTCAAACTAAATGGGCTTGTGGTACAAACTTAGCTTATATAGGTATTCAGGTCGACTCTCGTACAGGACGAGTAATTGTTTTATCAGCGATTGACAACTTAATCAAAGGTCAAGCAGGTCAGGCAGTACAGTGTTTGAATTTGATGATGGGTTGGGATGAAGAAATGGGCTTGCCAAAATTAGCTTTTTATCCCTAGTATGTTAAGCAGATGATGATTAAAAGGGCTATATCTTACCTCGGTAGTAGTTTGCTTTGGTGTTGCTTGACATTACCAGCCAAAGCGGAAAGCACTTTAATGGAAATTCAACGCACAGGAATTTTAAAAGTTGCTATTAGAGAAGATGCAGCACCTTTTGGTTATGTAGACTCAAAGAATAAACTACAAGGATATTGTTTAGACTTTTTCACTTTGCTAGAAGAGCAGCTCATCAAGAATTTAGAGCGCAGTACTTTAAGCGTGAAACTATTCAAATCTACTACAAACAATCGTTTTTCTTTGGTTAGTAGTGACATTGTACATCTTGAGTGTGGTCCTAATACTATTGGTGTTGATTTACCTGAAAACACCAATTTTTCTACAGCATTCTCTACTACTAAAACACAATTTTTAATAAAGGAAGAAAATCACGATCGCTTTAAACTAGATCGAGATTTAGAAAGAATTAAGCTAGGAGTGATTAAAAACACGACTACAGAAAAATTTATTATCGATACTTATCCTTCCGCCACTATTTATCAATTTAGTGGCATTACTGCCAGAAATAGAGGGGTTCAGGCCGTATCTCAAGGTAAGATAGATGCTATGATTAGCGATGGTGTCTTATTGAGAGCTGAGATACAAAGACAAGGGTTATCGACCTCACAGTACTCTTTGATATCAAAAAATTCTCTAACTTGCGATCGCTATGGAATGATAGTAAATCAAGATTCTCAGTGGATAAATTTTGTTGACTCCGTAATAAAGAGTCCAGAATCAGCAGCTTTATCTCAAGCTTGGTTTGGGAATAAATTAGATTCTGATCGACTAGCTTCTGATAGTTGTAATTGAAAACTTCTCTTTAATCTTCTCTTTATTTCTAAACGTAGAAATGCAGGGAGAGAATAGTACTATATCAAAAATAAATACCATTCTCTTCACATTACATCAAAAAATGCTAGTTTTTACTTACTATTTTTTGGAGCTACTTCACCAGGATTAAACTCAGCAGCAATGCAGCTTTTCATTGCTTCTTCACTAGAAATTTCAGAAATTCCTGCTAAATCTACGGTACATTCTGCATAACGTTTAGGCAACAAACTACGACGACAATTATTCAAAACCATCATAGAATTTTCTGCTTTCAAGCTACTATTAACGGTAGTAACACAACTAGCCAATTCGTCAGGTCTACGGACACGATAACAAGATTGTAGTGCCTCATTTCCTTTGATATCTGTT
>CAKZYI010000910.1 GCA_937884735.1 uncultured Pleurocapsa sp. | reverse complement strand
TCTATTACCGTCACCCAAGAAAATATTCAAGACGGCGATGAGACTATTCCTCTAGAAATTATTGAGTCAGTAGGACTTTTGGCTAGAGAGATGGAAGACTTGTTTGAAGGTATTCCCCAAGACATCGAGTGGACTTATGATGGGGACAAGCTTTGGCTATTACAGGTACGCTCAATCACTACTTTGCAACCAATTTGGACAAGAAGAATTGCCGCAGAAGTCATTCCAGGCAAAATTCCACCCCTCACCTGGTCGATCAATCAACCCCTTACCTGTGGCGTATGGGGTAAACTGTTTACTATAGTTTTGGGCGATCGCGCCAAAGACTTAAACTTTGATGAAACTGCAACCCTGCACTTTGCCAGTGCCTATTTCAACGTTACTCTGCTTGGTAAAATATTTCTCCGTATGGGTTTACCACCAGAAAGTTTGGAATTTTTGACCAGAGGTGCCAAATTTAGTAAACCGCCTTTGATGTCTACAATTAAGAATTTGCCTGGATTGTGGCGATTATTGAAGCGAGAATGGTCCCTGGGTAAAGAGTTTGAAAGCGATCGCTTTAAATTATTTGAACCGATCTTATCTTCCATAGAAGAACAGCCTGCGATCGAATTGTCTCCAACAGAAATTATTGATCGAATCAATACTATCTTGGGCTTATTAGATAAAGCAACCTATTACAATATTCTTTCTCCTTTGAGCTTGGCAATACGCAAGGGTTTGTTAAAAGTAGCTGACGACGAATTAAACTATGGACAAACACCAGAGATTGTAGCTGTTAGCTCTTTGGCAGAAGTAGCCAGCCAAACCCGCAGACTGCTGGCTATGGAGAAAATAACTATGGACTCTTGTGCTTCTCTGTTTGCTCATATTGCCGAGAATCCTGAAGGTGAGACAATTATCAATAGTTTTGATCGCTGGCTTGATGAATATGGCTACCTAAGCGAAGTAGCCACCGATATCTCTGTTCCCCGCTGGCGAGATAAATCAGGTATTCCTAGAGAAATGTTTACCAGGTTTTTCTTTGACGCTCACGGCGCGAAAAAAGCTCAGTTATCTCCAGATAAACCCAATCAGTCGGTCAAAGCCAGAATAGTTCAAAAAAGATTGCACCTCAAAGGCATGGTAGCGCAAATATACAATAAGCTTTTAGCCAATTTGCGCTGGAGCTTTCTCGCTCTAGAACAACAATGGATAGACCATGGCTTACTAGAAAATGAAGGAGATATATTTTTGCTTAAGCTAAAGGAAATTGTTTCTTTAGTTGAAGAGACTAACCCTAGGGCAACAGCCAAAATACCAGAACTTCTAGAGCAAAGAAGACAACAATGGTTACAAGAACAAGAACTAACTTCCGTACCCAGATTGGTCTATGGTAAACCTGAGATATCCACTTGGACAGCACCCGTTGTTGCCGATTCCCGAAGTAAGTTTAAAGGAATTGGTACTAGTGCAGGTCAAATAGAGGGAGTGGTTAAAGTGGTTTCTAGTCTGCAAAATTCTTCTGCGATCGACAGTGATACGATTCTGATTGTTCCCTATACTGATGCTGGTTGGTCGCCTATTTTGGCTCGTGCAGGAGGGTTGGTTTCTGAAGTTGGTGGTCGCTTGTCTCATGGAGCGATTGTTGCCAGGGAATATAATATTCCTGCGGTTATGGATGTGGCAAATGCTACCAAAATATTTCAAGATGGTCAGAGAATCAGAATCAACGGACACACAGGAGTTGTTGAGGTTTTAGACTAGATTTATTTACTATACTTTAGCAATCCTATTTGAAACGTCGTTAGTTATTTGTCATTTGTTTTTACCCATACTCCAAAATAATTTAGGGGTGCTATGACGATTATTCGCCATTAATCTGATTTTGAGGAATTGATTTTAGAGTACCGATAATTTCATAACTTAAAACAAAAAGCGATCGCACATTCTTTCTACCTCAACAGCTTTGGCAGCAGTTATTTTCTTGACTGGAGGACATTAAAGCTTTCCCAGCAGGTAAAGAAAATGCGATCGCGTTTTATTTCTACCAGCAATTAAGATCTAGCAACAGCAGTCAATTCTTCCGTTTCAACATTGTCTGCGTCACTGTTGTCTGAACTATCTTCTACAACAGCAGTTGATTCTTGCTTGACTGGTTTTTTACGGAATTTTTTGGTGAGTGCAGGGGCGTAGAACATTACTGCAATACCTAAAATAACCAATGCCGAACCAATCCAGGTTAGGGCTGTTACCCAAGCGGGTTCCCGTTTTACCTGGAGGGTAGACTGTTGTAAATCCCCAGGATTCCATGAAGCTTGAGCAATTTTCCAACCTTTGTACCAAGTAGGGTGATTCATCCACACTTTGCGTTGTTCGATATTGTTATTGACTGGATCTTCAATACGAATTTTACTCGTCCACATAGCGACGGATTCCGAGCCTTCATTGCGATCAACAATAAAGTCTTCTAGCTTGATGCCAAAGGGTATTTGGTATAGTTTGGGGCTGAAGGCGGCATAGATTTCTGCATCAACTTCTCGGATTGCGCTGGCTTCTCCCCAAGGTAGCCAAGTTTTTTGCCCTGATTTGGTTTTAACCAGTAGTGCGGGCGTACCTTGAGTGGTATCGTCAACCGCAGGAACAATTTTCCTTTGTATTTGGGTATGGGGAAGATACTGGTTGAGAGTAATTCTAAAATCAGCCCACCCAGGGATCACTTGCTGTCCGACTGCCAAAGTTCCCGACTTAAATTGCTTGGAGGATTTGGCTGCATAATAAAGTTTGTCGTTTTTAGTAGCGATTACTTTGAAGTAGTCTTTTACTTCTGGAGGTTGAACTTGATAGCCCACAGTTATATTTTCAATTGATTCCCCTGAAATTAAAGTACGTACTGGGGGAAAGTCTGTTTTACTAAATACATACCAGCGTTCTTTTCCTTTGGGCGACGAGATTTCTAAAGCGATCGCAGGATTATTAAAGCTTTCTGATGCAGTAGCGGCTTGTTTGTTGCGATTTAAACGGAAGTCGGGATAAAAATCAGTAACAGTAATTTTTTTATTGTCTATTCTTAATGTCTTAGACTTATTGTTTTTGACATCAATAGTTCGTTTTTTTGCTGCTGTAACAATTTCCAGTTCTCCCAAAGGATGTTTATCTCCCCTTTGAGGATTGAGCATACGCTTTAGTTCGGCATCGTTATTTACTCTGACTAATTCCAATTCCGCAGGACCAAGACTTAACCTACTATAAGCACTGGGGGATAGTGCCAAAGTGCGATCGATAGTTTGTCCCATGCGATCGCTTGCCAAGCTCAATTTTACTCCAGGGTTATTTATTGTTCCACCTTCGGCAAAGCTAATTTCTTGTAAAGCATTGTCTGTATATGCTTCTAGTTCTAATTCACCCACATATTTAGGACTTACCGAACCATCTTGCTTGATAAAAATACTGCCCTGCTCTACCTCTCCAGAAGAATTGACCACTTCTAACAGATCTCCCTGGATTCTTAAGCGATCTGCCGCACCGCTGTCGGTTCTAATTAAAAGCATCCCTTCCATACCCAAATGAATCACCGCAGCCGATCCTGCAATAATTACAATCAAGCCAAAATGAGTTAAAGCAAAACCTACTTTTCTTGCACCACGCCAGGGATAGCGAGACATAGCAGAGATACCCAGATTAACCGCCAGCATAAACATCAATGCCCCAAACCATGGGCTTTTATATATTTCTTGCTGTACTGTAGTTGAGCCTACTTGAGATTCATAGAAAGTAGCCCAGATAAGTATACCGATGATGGCACTTAATAGAGGTACTGCTAATTTTATCGAGCCGATGAAGCGAACAGTGCGATCGAACATGGGTAATTTAGGTGTAATTAATGAAGAGTTTTATTTGACTATTTATGATTTGCTTATCAAAGCATAGTTGAGATAGTTTTTTTATAAGAAGACATAATAATTTGTCATTTTGTTTTTAACTAATAATTGATACACAATACTAATCTTATTAACGGTATTAAAAACTTTTATTTTTAACTAATTTTAGATACAAAGAAAACTAAAAAAACTGTATACCCTGTTACTGTTTTCTGACATATTTAAAAAATATTGATAACTTAAACTATTTTTAATATTTTTGTTTAAAACCCAGCTAAATAGGCTATTCTTTGTCTCTGCAAAATTAACTTAACAGATTAATAAAGGTTTAAAAATAATTAATATGTAAAAAAAGCATTAAGGGTATACGCTATTTAAATAACAATTAAAATATCGTATATTTCGCTACAAAGTATGTATTAAAGCTATCTTATAAATCTATAGATAGATATAAAAATCTACTTCTTTGGACTCATAATTATTGTTTTATCTTGATATCAAGACAAAAAAAACTATATCTATTGCTACTTTAATTAAGGCAATCTTTAGTTAACAAACTTTATTTCCATAGAGAATTAATATTCTAGATTAATAACGGATGAATATTTTAAGAGGGGAGAATAGCAAATAATGTCTTTACAAGTAGAGGTATTAGAACAGAGTTTTGATGCCATTAAACCTCATGCAGATGGATTTGTGGCTAGCTTTTACGACAACTTATTTACCGCAAATCCAGAGGCTAGACCATTATTTGACACTACTGACATGGAAGCTCAAAAGAAGAAGCTTTTGAGTTCTTTGGTTCTGGTAGTGGAAAGCCTGCGAAAGCCTGACGTGTTGAACGGTGCGCTCAGGGGTTTGGGCGCGCGTCATGTCAAGTACGGGGCATTACCCGAACACTATCCTTTGGTAGGTGGTGCATTGCTCACTACCTTTGAGCAATATTTGCAAGAAAAATGGACTCCAGAAGTCAAGCAAGCATGGGTAGATGCTTAAGGTGCGATTAGCGAGATTATGCTAGATGGTGCTGATTATTCCCAACCAGATATTGCTATAAAACC
>CAKZYI010000909.1 GCA_937884735.1 uncultured Pleurocapsa sp. | reverse complement strand
AATAGGACTAATGTACTCAAAAGGTAAAGAAAGAGCCAAAATAGGCAAAGTAACCTTAGATATTAATGGTGATAGATACCGTCTCAGATTCACCTATCCCAAAGGTAAAAGACATCAATTAAAAATAGCCCAAGTCTCAGATGAAGGTTGGGCATTAGCTTTAAAAGCAGCACAACTTATCAATAGGGATATTGATTTGGGTGACTTCGATGAAAGCTATGCTAGATATTCTCCGACTCATGCCAAAGCCTTAGAAATAGCTCAAGAGAAAAAGACCAAGACCTATACTCTGGTTCAACTTTGGGAACGCTATAAAGATTTAAACAAAGATAGAATTGCTCAGACCACTCAAAACCATTTATGGAAAGATTGCGATAGATATTTATCACAGGCTGATAAACAACTATTAGAGTTAAACAAAGCTCAAGAATTTGTTTCTTATTTGCAGGGTAAATACGCTGTCTCGACCATTGCTACATTGTTTCGTTCTTGCATAAATCCTGCGGTTAATGCTGCGGTCAGTGCGGGTCTTATTACTGCTAATCCATTTAAGAGTATTAATATCCCCAAACCGCAGAAGAAGCCTATAGAATGCTTTGAACCAAAAGAAGTTAAAGCTATTATTGCTGCCTTCTACTCAGATGAATATAACCCTAAATCATCTCACTATAAGCATTCCTTCTATGCTCACTACGTAGAGTTGTTGGCTTTGACTGGAGCGAGACCAGAAGAGATTGTAGCTTTAAAGTTTGATGACATTAAACGTAAGGGTGGTAAAACTTATATCAAATTCTCTAAAGCTTATAGTAAAGGGATACTATTACCTCACACCAAAACAAAAGAGATTCGACTTTTCCCATGCAATAAACAACTCAAAGATGTACTCAAGTCTATTCCTCAAAGGCAAAACTCAAATAACCTTTTACTTTCCAGTATTGAGGGAGGCTATCTAAATCATGCTAATTTCAGGGATGACAATTGGCGTGTTGTTTTGAAGGGTTTAGTTGAAGATGAAAAGGTAGAAAAGTATCTTAAGCCTTATGCCTTAAGACATTCATTCATTACTAGGCTGGTAAGAGATGGAGTAGATATCAAAACCGTTGCCACTCTATCGGGTAATTCCGTAGCTACTATCATCAAGCACTACTTGGCAGCCAAGCAAGACTTTAACCTACCAGAGCTTTAATTAATCATTAGAGGGGAATTATACCCCTCTACAGCCTAAGAATACTTACCTAACTGTTGATTAACTTGTTTAAGTTGCTCCCCAACCTGTTTTAGTTGCGACTTTAAAGTTACCTGTTGATAACTAAGCTTATCTCTTAGGTCACACAACTTAGTATAAGTAGAAGAGATAGGGCGTTCTTGTCGGTTGTATTGTTCTTGTTGTATCTGCGTTTCCTGATTGTAAGAAAACTCTAGAAAATCAGGAGACAAATGATTGAGATTGTGATTAGGAGTAGCTGGCAGACTTTCTACAGCAGGTCTTGAATTTTCTAATTCATAAGCATTTAACTCTTGGAAAGCTTCTAATGTATTTGCATAAGGAACAGAAGAACCTTCATTTTTCATCCCAGGATGTTGATAGTTATTATTCATTTATTTTCATTAGTAATTAATTGTAATAGTTCTCTTCGTATAAGACCCGTCATAGTTAATCCCTCCCTATGACAATAATTACGAAGTCTGTTTTTATCTTCAGTAGATAAATATGAAACCACTTGTTCCATACACTGCTTTTTAGTTTTATATTTACTCGTCATCTTGTATTGATTTGAAATTGTAAATTAGGAATCTTTTGAACTCTTCTTTAGTAGAGTTACTTAATTTAGGATTATTTTCTATTGTGGATAATATTTTGTTTAACCATATATTCATTTTTCGTTTTACCTATATAGTTCTATAGAACTACATACAACATATGATTTTGTAGGCAATTTTTATAATGAAGAATTAGATTGTGATTAGCAAAATCGCACTAAGGGCATTAAAAATATTTTGTAGGTATTTTTGGATTTCACTTTTTAAACTTTTCCTATATATACGGTTTGGAAATGATTTCCAAATAAAAAATGCACTAAGAGCTTTAAAATTGATTTGAGTTTGACAAGAGCTAATTCTAGATATGTATAGTCCCCCTAGTATGTTGCGAAAAATCAAAAGCAAGATTATTATTTGATTTCAATAGATAATAGCGAAGAAATGATTAACTATACACATTTAACACCTCAAGAAGCATTAATTGCATACAATGAATCAAGTGAAAGCTATAAGAATTGTATTGACAAGTATTTAAATTCAACTAATGAACAAGATAAAGAAGTTTGGAAAAAACAAGCACAAGATGGCTTGGCTGTTATCAAGAATCTTGAAAATGATTTGTGTATCTATTCAATGCCGTTCAATACCAACTATAGAGAATACAACTTTGAAGCTGATTAAGAAAATTGGTCTAATAAAATCATTATATTTCTATTGCCATAGCTTAGAAATATTATATGAGAGACATGAAGCTTTAAAAAAAATAGATTGAACTTACATTAGTATATTTTTTAATTTCTAAATAGATAGGGGTTGTCCTTAATTGGGCGACCCTTTTTTTGAGTTTATTCAATTAAATCAAATAGGAGACAAACAATTATGAGAACTCAGATTATTAATCTAAACTTTCCTAGCTTTGGTAATCCAAATGCAGAGAGAAATATTGAAATAACATTTGACTTTGACGCTAACACTGTTGATTGGCGTAATCGTGTATTCAAACTAAACGAAAGACTAATCGCTGTCCGTAAAGTTTATTCAGATTACGGCTCTAGTGGTTTTGAATATGAGTATCAAACTCAAGTTATATCTGTAGAGGAGACAATGAAGCTAATGATGAAAACAGTTAATAGCTTCAAGCAAGCCAACAGTGCGATTAACTTCCTTAATGAACTTGTAGGCACAGTGCTTATTAGTAACTGGGAAGTAGATGAACGAGACACAACATCCTATAACTTATCCAGTATCCAACCAGAAACAGATAACACTCGCGACGCTCAACAAGTATTGAGAAACTATGATGTTGTTGGCTTTGAGATTAAGTCCAATGGCTTAATGGGTAAAGGCTTATGGGTAGAAGGTTGTCTAGAAACAGCAACTAAGCAGTGGGGTTTCGCTCTTCCTGATAAAACCAACAAGAAAAGAGCCAAGGTTAGTGATGCTGTAGTAGTTAGCGGACGTTCTGTAGATGGAACTAAATCTATTGTGAAAGCTGATAAACCAGAGAAACAGCTTAACAGAGAAACCATGCTCAATCATATTGCTGCAGAACTTCCTATAGTTCATGAAGATGCTCTGGTAGCGGAACTTCATGATGGTAAATTTGCCGTATCCTATGGGTTAGCTGACTATAGTTTGTTATTAAATGACCCACTCTTATCATTAGCCGTAGGTGATGCTGGCATAGTAAATAGAGAACCCATCAACTATGTAGCTAATAAACTGCTTCGTGGTGGAATTAACTTAGAATTATTATTCACTGGTAATCCTGAATATCAAGCTGAGGTAGAGAAGAAAGTTAAATCACTGTCTCTAACCAATAATCGTGCAGCACAAGTTCAAGTGGTCATTGAAGATGTAAAAGCTGAAATGAAAGCACACGAACTTAATGAGACTGTGCTGCAACCAGGAGAAGTAATTGAGTTTAAAGGGCAAGCTATAATCTCTAACTTCAACACCTTTCCTGTCAGAGTTCATAAAATTAAGTCTGTGAGAAAGGGAGCATTTATTAACACCGAATGCCGTAGCTTAGTAGTAGAAATCCACACTAAAGCTGAGTTTGAAGACTATAACGCCAAACTAAGAGGACAGTGGATAAAGGGAATGACCACCCGTAATGATGATTATGTTGTTCTTAATGTCAATGGCGAATCTGTAGATGCTAGATTCATCCTCAATCACAATTCAGTCAAGAATGAGAAGGCTGTTAGTTTAAGAGGTTGGGCAAACAATGAAGGACAGAGAATTGCTTGGACTCAAAATGGAGAACTGCGCTATGTAGAAGAAGACAGTAACGGTAAATGGGTTCTAGGTGATTTAGTTAATCTAGAAACTGTTGGAAAAGATATTGCAGCAATGACTGAAGAATATGACGTAGAACAGATTGTTTCTAGCCAAGACCTAGAAGCATTCAAAACTTCTAATCCTGATGCTTTTAATAGCGTTGAAGAAACTAAGTTAGACAATAACTTAGTTCAATTGAACTATAAAGCTAAAGGATATATCGCTCCTCTAGTATTCGCTATTGAATTAAGTTCTGTTCCTGAGAACCTAAGTGTCAATCGTCGTCTAGCTGCCAATGCTAGTGCTTATCTAACCACATTCCCCTGTGATGGACTAAAGAAAGTAACCGAGCATAACAGCAAATTAGTTAAATCCCTCAAACTGGCTGGTAAAAATCATGTTGATGCTCGTTTCAATCTAAACAGAGAATGTCAGGCTAAGGCATTGCGTGATGTTCTATCTAATCTAGTTAAAAGCTCTAGTCGTGATTTATTAAAGCAGCTAGGAGATAAATATCCTCATGGCTTTGCTGTAGAAGGTTCGGTTAATGGTTCTCGTAAGTGGAAGGTAACAATCCCTGCTCGTCTATTAACAGTGTTATCTCACTTTAATAAAACTGGTTTCTCAACTGACAACAAAGTAGTAGAAGTCCATGCTTTCTTATCTCTAGTAGCAGATAAATCCTCTTGTCCCCATCTGATTGCTGAATATGCTTTTCGTTTAGGCTCTAGCTTAGAGTGCTGGAAGGACGACGTAAATAGCCGTGAGAAAGCGTTTGTGAAGGGTTCTCCTTTATTCACCACACACGGTATGAAGGTATTAGCCAACTCCCAAGCTGGCTATGAATCAGTGAATGATGTGGAAGTTCCTGTAATTTGGCTTAACAGCAATAATCCACTAGTAAAAGGAACTGTTGATAAGAACGGTAAGACGGTTAAACAAATCAAAGATGGTGATGTAGTTCTGTTCTATAGAAACCCTGTGGTTGATTTAACCCCTGCTATTATCCGCTTTAATGATAAAGCCTGTGGTAACTTCACCTGTGCTGTATCTCCTTCTGTATTAGCTTGGAGTAGCCAAACTGATAATGATGGTGACACCTTATGGATAGTACCTCTAAAGCAAGTCCGTATTAGTAGTGTAGACACAGAAGGGGAACGTGGTGATGAGGTTAGAAACTCTATTGCCTCAATGATGAATCATCCACTTGTAGGTAAAGAGATTGCTGTAGAAGCAATGCAAACCTTTGGTGCAGGAGATCTATTTGCAGGAATAATCAAACCCCGTGAGAACTTTGGTGCTGATGTTCGAGATGTAGTGGGAGATTCCGATCCTGACATTATTGAACTAGCCGAAGCTGTAGCTAACCACTATACAGTGCGTGTAGGACAGGGTTATAGCCTGATGTTTAATGCCTTTAATAGTTTTACCACTAAATTTCATAAGCAAGGGTTTAAAGGGTTTTCTCATGCTGAGATAGTAGCTTTTAAAGCTAGTTCCTTTGTCTTCTATGAGGAGTTTGGTCTTGCTGGTTTTTCTGCTGGTAATGAAGATCAGTTTGCTAAATTAACTAAATCCGCACTCGAAAGGCTTGGTAAGACTAAAGTTAGCTCTAATGGTTTGTTAACCCGTAAGAATAAAGGAGGTAATAAAAACCCTTGGTTCTATGCCTCTAAATTCTGCGCACAAAGTATAGTTCAGTCTAGAACCGAGCTATGTAAACACTTTGGAGATGTTGAACTTAAGTTTGGTACAAGTGAAAGCCAACAAATTAAAGTTGAAGCTTTAAACAATGGTTTGTTCAGAACTCTAACCAAAGGCCATTTGAACAGTGAGCATAATATTAACGGTATCTTCAGCAGCATCTCTGTAGAAATGATTGATACGGATCATCCTTTTGCTGATGCGATGACTGCTTGGCAACAATTTGTTAATAGCGGTCTTGTAGTCTAGCAGACGTATTATTGTATAGTTTCTATCTCTAACTAATAAAGTAATTTACATCTCAAGATTAATCATTAATCCTTTTGATCGCAGAATAAATCAATTGGTACTTCCTTGTAGATTCACTTCTAAGGGAATTAACAGTATCAGAAGTTATTAGAACTCTAATTAATAGAAGCTTCATTGCTTTGTTAGTTGTATATGAGTACTAATAACGGAACTTTGATTTAAGACGTGATATTTAAAAGGACGAATCCCTATCCTTCCCCTAAGTTATACCCTTTGGGTTTTGGATATTTATATATATACACTTAACTATTTTTATACCCTATGAATATTTTACTAATCGAACAATATAGCAAATTCATTCAAGATATTATTCAATATGCAGACGATCTTCTTCGTGAAGTAGTGTCTGATGATCAGGTACGTCAGGAGATTAAACATGAATGGTATCCAGATGAAGATAATACAGACTGGGATGAAATATTAATAGTCGAAGCAGCGAGTTATAGTTTTGACATGTCTATTTATCCCGATAGTTTCTTCAACGAGTAATTAGTCTTAAATAAAATATGGCTCTATAACTTTTACAATCTCTAGGAACTCTTTCTGCATCTGGGCATATTGCTTAAATAATTTAACATCATACTTTTTCTGGTAGTTCCAATTGATCTTGTTAATATCTCTGGGAAGTTTGTAATAATAATCATTATCTTTACATAGATTATCCCAGGTTAATTCGATATTAAAATAGACAAGCCAATAGCAAGTTGTATGAATGTGATATTTATCAAATTCAGAAGGATAATATTCAGATGATTTTCTCTCTGAGATTAAATCTAGTAGTTCTTGTTTGAGTTGAAGGACTTGCTTTCTTTTTTTAGTTAATCTAAGCATTTGAAACCAGAAAAACAGTAATTTTGTAGGTCAATATATTTTGATATTAGCCTAGTAAATATATTGAAATATAAGCAATCTAGCTTCTTAAATAGCTCCAAACTAATAATAAATAAGTGGGGGTTTGCTATGTCTTTTTGTATACTGTTTTGTATTTTAATAAGTTACAATTATAGTAATAAATTAAGACTAAATATATTAAAATGAAACTTAAAACAATACCAAAACAAGTTCGCATTCCTACTAACAAAATTACTATTTTAGAGAGAATAGCAATCGAAGAAGATAAAAGTTCTTGCCAGGTAATTAGAGATGCAATTAGTTCTCACCTAAAAAAATATCCGCATCTACTTTTTCCAAACAATAGTAAATATTAGTAATCGTTTTAATAACCAAACTCTAAGTTCAATTTAGAGCTAAAAATTGAAACTGTTGCAAATAAATAGTTTTAGAGATTATGTAGTTGTAGTAAAACAAAACTGAGATTGACTATTTAATACCAATACTATCTCTATACGATATTAATGTAGCATATATAAATCAGGTAATTAATATTATGCCAGCCAGTAGAAAGCAGAGAACTATTTATATGAGTGATGCCCGTAAAGAACGTTTAATGAAGTTAGATCCAGAGGCAAGTTTTTCTCAACTTGTTAATCGTGTGGTATCTCATTATTATGATGCTTTAGTAGAAGATAGATGGCTTAAAAAACAACGAAGAGAGAAGTTTGGAAAGTTATAGTTAACTAAACTAATTATGACTTTAGTTTATAAAAATATAGACACTTTTTGTTATGAAAGTGGGTCTAAAAAAAAGATTAATATAACTATATTATAGCAAATGAGACATACGGTATCCAGGAACTTTAGAGACAAAATAATTAAAATATATCCTAATTGTCAAAATGATATTTCATATTTAAGGTTTTTACAATATAGATTATTTAGTAATAATTGGGAAGATGAAAGTAAGAATTTGCTAAAAGTACCTCAGTTTGCTTTAGCTTATTGTGAAGGTAAACAAAAACAATTAGCTAGTAAAAACTACAAAGGGCATTTATTCTTACAAAGATTTAGTAGAGATATACAATACATATCCTGGTCAGACTGGAGTTATGAACAAGGTAGATGTAGAGTAATCAAGTTTCCTATTGATAAGGACCTTGAGTTATTACTAGCATTGGATCTGCATAAAAATTATAAGAATGAAGGAGGCAGAGTTTATTTGATAAGTGGTGCTAAGTTTACTACTAGAAATAGAAATGCCGAACTAAAAAAAGCACAAGAAAAGTTATTAGACGATCTTGATGATTTAAGAAAGTGTAGAAAAATTAGACAAGGTGCAGCCAAAATATTTGATTATTTGATGCGTGTTGATATAAAGCTCTTTATCAAAATTATCGAAAATAGGCACATCAAAAATAATATTATTTC
>CAKZYI010000908.1 GCA_937884735.1 uncultured Pleurocapsa sp. | reverse complement strand
ATCCTAGTGAAAACTCTGGTAGCTGTTGGTTTTTCCCAGAGATTGGCGTTTACTTCGGCGAGTATGAACTTACTGCTACTTTGGAAGATGACACTACAAACCCCGTAGACCCCCCCGCTCCAAATGCTACCGCATTTGAACCCACCTTCGGCTCAATCAATGATGACACCATTGAAGTATCAGGCAGCGACCAATTAATCTTTGTTGGAGATATGAACGATCTGGTTGATGCTACTACAGGGGAAGGCAATAACCGTATTTATGCAGGCAATGGCGATGATACATTGATTTTAGGAGAATCTGACCGTATTCTCGCAGGTGTAGGAGACGATCGCATTTTTGCAACCTCTGGTGGTGACAACACCATTACAGGTGGAGAGGGTGCTGACCAATTCTGGATCGCTTCTGCCGAACTTCCTGAATCGGCTAATATCATTACTGACTTTATGAGCGGTGAAGATGTTATCGGTCTTGCTGGCTTGGGTATTGGCTTTGAAGATGTCAGTATTACCACAACCGAAGGAGATGCTTTAATCTCTGCTAGTGGCTCTGATTTAGCTATTTTACAGGGTATAGAAGCTGATAGCTTAAGTGCAGATGATTTTGCTTTCGCATAACCCCCTAGCCCCCAATACTGGGGGGAAATTTGAATTTGTTAGAAGTTAACAAAGCGATCGCCTTTACTAAGAAGAGCGATCGCTTTTTATATGATTAGTGCAGAAAATGCACACAGTATAATTAAATAACAAAAGGTTTTTAAAGAAAGGCGATCGCACTCTTTCCAATCAGCAATGACCATTAAACTGACATTAGATGAATTTTACGAACAGTTCCAAGAAGCTGAAGAAGAAGAGCTACAGTGGGATGTTTTAGACGATCGAGATAGTACTTATAAATTTGATACTCGAATTTCTCATGGCTGGAGAAGAGAAATAGAGTTAAGAGAGGGTTTATGGTTATTTATAGATCGCCACCAACAGAAAGATCGATTAGTAATAAAAAATCCCGAACGGGAAAAAGATGAAATTTATTTCTGTTTTATGTTGTCTGGCAAGGGTCGATTAGCCTTTACTTCTACGTTAAATAATTTTGAAGTACTACAAGTTACGGGCAAATACTACATAGAAACTAACGGTACCTCGTTTGAATTAATTTACGATCATTTAGATTTAGAACCATGTTCTTTTGTTGAAATTGAAATTAAGCCAGAAATACTCCGTTCTTTTGCAGCATCTCCGGAAAGAGAATTACCAAAAAATCTTCAGCATTTGATTAAATCCCCCAGTCAAAAATTTTATTGGCGACAAGAAAATACACAACCTTCCATGAATATCGTACTGCAACAAATTTTACAATGTCCCTATCAGGGAATAGTAAAACGAGCTTATCTTGAAAGCAAAGCGATTGAGTTGATATCATTAGTGTTAGACCATGAAATCGCTATTGGGCAGGGAGAAACAAAAAAGTGTTCTTTCAAGCCCGACCAATTAGAACGTATTCACTATGCTAAAGAAATCTTACTCCAAGATTTAAACAACCCTCCTTCTTTACAAGAGTTGTCGCGACAAGCAGGTTTGAATGATTTTATCTTGAAACAAGGCTTTCATCACTGTTTTGGTACTAGCGTATTTGCCGTTTTGCGATCGCATCGTTTAGAACTTGCCAAGCAACTTTTAGCTCAACAAGATACTACGGTTACTGAAGTAGCACATCAAGTAGGTTATGGGAATGTAAGGTCTTTTGCTAGAGCCTTCAAGCGTAAATTTGGCTTAAACCCCAAGGAGTATCAAAAAGCATCTAGATAACGTCAGTTCGGGATAAGCTCAAATGCTTACTACTGGGTAATTTTAAAAAGCCAATTTTAAAATTTTCATTAACTATCGAGTTAAACGCGATCGACCAAAAAGCTAAAGGCTAAAGGCTATCCCAACAAATCAATCCTATTAACCCAAACTCATGTTAGTTAACTCTGTCTTTAAAAAAATCCGTTTCAGCCTCAAAAAAATCCGTTTCAGCCTCAAAAAAAAATAGCGACCTTAGTATGATTATTGGGAATCTATATCAGTTATGATGTAAAACAACTAATTTAGGATTTTGAAAGCAGAGAAAATATTTTTCCCTTCATCATCTCGTGGTATTTTTTCTACGAGAATTCTGCTCTTTGTCTAGTTGGCATCGTAATTAGATAACTTACAACCATGAAATTCAGACTATGTTACAAGTCAGTTTGTTTGCTGGACCCGATTATCTAATTGAAACAGAGGGAACAGTTTCCGCTCATGCTTTCAACGTTACCAATGGAGTTATTCCTGAAGATGGGTTAATTGTATCTGTTGATGCACCCAACTTAAGCGAGTTCGAGCTAGAAGGCAGTGCTGTTGAAGGTGGTGAAATTGAAGCGGTGCGCGACGGTGGGTTTGACCTACGGATGACGGAATACACTGCTTTGGTGAACCTGCCTATTTCCGATGATGGAGAAACCGAAACGGATGAAACGGCTAGTTTTAGTCTGGCTGCGGGAGAAGGATACGAGATCGTCTCCGATTACAGCAGCAGTACGTTTAACCTTGTGGATACGCGAGATGATATTCCGCAGGGCATTGTTACCGAACCAAACCAAACTATTCCAACCGCGACCAATACGAATATCAGCCCTGAGAACCCGACCTTTTCTGGCAGCAATGCTATTTACTTTGATATTGGTAATCGCTATCTTAATGAAGATGGCACTTACACTTACATCGACTACAGCGAAGATGCTGATGTTTACAAAGTAGAACTAAGTGCTGGAGATACGATTGCTATCGAAACCTTTGACGTTGAAGGCAATGTCGATCCCTTCGGTTATGGTCTGCTTTCAAACCTTATGATATTTGATGATCAAGGAAATCGGGTTCAAGATTACTCTTCTAATAACGCTGCTGCTTCACCCGATAAGCTATTTGGCGCAGTCGATCCGTTCGATGAAAATGAAGCGGACAGCTACAACGAGTTTACTGCTCCAGAAGACGGTACTTACTATGTAGCTTTTGGTGCTTACAGTAATCTTGTAGATTTTCCAGCATATCAAGAAAATACCCCGCTATACGACCCATTAGTGCCAGGTTCGGGAAATGGGGACAACTGGTCATTCGGTAACTATGGAATTGAAATCGACTTGATAACAGATGACAACCCTCGAAAAACAGGTACGCCAACAACTCCTGTGAGCAATCCTGGGGTAAGCGAACCGCCAACCTTCACTCTGACTGCTAATCCCGCAACCACAGACAGCGAGGGCAACCTCGTCAATGGAGAAGTTGATCTCGTTGAACTAGGGGGACTTTCCAGCACCACCTTCACTATTCAAGTAGAGGGAGAAATTCCTGAAGAGGGGATTGAGTTTGTCCTTAATAGTAACGCCAACTTGTCTGACTATGTCTCATGGTTAGCTCAAAACGAATTGCCTAACACTATCGGTGGACAATCATTAGGGGCTTTTTACAATGAGGATGGCATTCCGACGGGAATTCGACTCCGCATCGAAGAGCCTACTATGACCGTCAATTTAGAAACGGCAAACAATCAGCCTTGGTTTCCAGATTACAACGGCAATGTTGTTGATGCATACGAACCTTTAGAAACTGATGGAGCCGAAAATGTTACTTTTTTCCTGCAACCAGGAGAAGGTTATGAGATTGCCCCCGAAACTGGAACAGCAGAAGTCACCTACTATGACTCTGTAGATGATGTACCACCTCCTACTGCGAACGGAAATACTATCCCTGAAGTGGGTGTCACTGTCAGCGAAACAGAACTCATCGAAACCGAAGGCACTGAGACAACCCTAACCTTTACCCTTTCAGAACCACCACCAGCAGACGGTGTAATTGTCTATTTAGATAGCGAGCAAGACCCATTAGTCGGTAGTGCACTCAGTCAGTTTGATGTCTTGGATGCCGAAATTACAGGTGGTAACTTTCCAGTTCCCAATGGAGATTCTTCTGGCTTTTTCTTCACCATTACCGAACAAACAGCGACTATTACCCTTTCAGTTTTTGATGAGTTGACAGTAGAGGGTATCAACCTTTTTGCTGTTCAAGAGGGAATTCTCGATCTCAACTTTGCCCTTCAGCCACAAGCGGGTTATACCATCGACTCCGAAGCCAGTGAAATAAACCTCTCCATTGCTGATAACCCAGATTCTAAAATTCAGGTAACTCTAACAAATTTAGATGAATTTGGAGAACCCAGCCCCCCTCTAGTTGAGTCGGAAGGTACCGTCAGTATCCATACCTTTAACGTTAGTTCAGCCCTACCAGAGGAAGGATTAACTGTAAGCGTCAGTGCGCCTTCTCTGGATGATTTTAACCTAGACGCAATTGAAGTAACAGGCGGTACAATTGCTAACGTCAGTGATGATGGCTTCGATCTAACGATTACCGAACAAACCACAATTGTCAGCTTACCCGTTCTTGATGATGGCGTAACTGAAGGTAGTGAAACCGCAACCTTTACTCTAATACCCAACGATCTTTATGAAGTTAATCAAGAGTTAACCGAAGCGACATTTATTCTAGCTGATACTTTAGATGAGGTAAGCGTACCAGTCGAAATCGAAGGTAATGACACCCTAGCCGAAGCCAATGCTCTCGGTTTAACTACAGAAAATTCGACTGTTTCCCTCGCGGGTCAGATTGATGCAGGTTTTAACGATCCTTCTGAAGATGTCGATCTCTACTCTTTCAACTTAGAAGCAGGACAAACCGTCAGTCTAGATATCGATAGTAGTGAGTGGAACACTGTAGAAACACTAGATCTTCCAGTGGTATTCCCAGCACTGGACGATGTGCAGAATCCTGATACCGAACTGCGCTTATTTGACGCAGACGGCAACGAACTTGCTGCTAACAATGATGGTGCAGCCCCCGATGAAGAATTTTCTCGCGATCCTTATCTAGAATACACTGCCGAAAGTGCAGGGACTTTCTACGTGTGTGCGAGTCAGCTTGGAATCGATAATTACTACCCCATAGTAGCCAGAAGCGGTAGCGGGTGGACGTTCCCAGAGGTGGGCGTTTTCTTTGGTCCTTTCGAACTTACCGCCTCAATTGGAGATGGCAGTACCGAACCAGTTGACCCAGTAGATCCAATCGATCCAACCGAACCAGTTGAATCCGACTTTGAACCTGTATTTGGCTCTATCGACGGTGACACTATTGAAGTAGAAGGTAATGAGCAACTAATCTTTGCTGGCGACATGAACGATTTGGTTGATGCTACTACAGGAGAAGGTCACAATCGTATATATGCAGGAAGTGGCGATGATACATTGATTTTAGGAGAATCTGACCGTATTCTCGCAGGTGTAGGAGATGACGCGATCTTTGCAACCTCTGGTGGAGACAACATTATTACAGGAGGAGAAGGTGCTGACCAATTCTGGATCGCTTCTGCCGAACTTCCCGAATCGGCTAATATCATTACTGACTTTGCTGCGGGTGAAGATGTAATTGGTTTGGCTGGTTTGGGTATTGGCTTTGAAGATGTTACCCTAACTCAACAAGATAGCGATGCTTTGATTGGAACTGATGGAAACAATCTAGCACTTTTGGTAGATGTCAGCATTGCAGATATAAGCTCTGATAATTTTGTTTTCGGCTAAATCGAATTGGATAGACAGTTATAAGCGATCGCCTTTTTTGTAAGAGCGATCGCTTATCCTTATGCTTGCGGTACCCTTTAGGGTTATGGCTTTTTATAAAGATTAGTGCAAAAAATGCACAAAATAAGTACCTGTACAAAATAAAATTTATTTTTAAAACCTGCCTGTTTGCCCTTCCAATTTTTGGTTTTGTTACTGTTTAAGGAACATAGTATATGAAAACTTAAAAAAGGGAAGAAATGATAGATAGTAAATTAGTCAAATATCAGACATTACCTGTTTGGACAAAAGATACCTTGCCAAGATCTTTTCAAGAAAAACACAATACAAAGCAAGGAACTTTGGCAAAATTGACGATTTTAGAGGGAGCGTTGGAATATTGTGCTTTAGATGAAAATGGTAACGTGCAGTCTACTCATATCTACTCAACAGAAAATCCGCCACCTTTAATTGAGCCTCAGTCTTGGCATCGAGTTACGCCATTGAGCGATAATCTGCGCTGTTTTCTAGAATTTTATTGTCTTGTAGAGCATTATTATCAAAAAAAATATCACCTTTCCCTTCCCCATTCAGAAGTACTTGAAGTTTTGCAATATATTCAGTCGGGTGATGCGTTAGATTTGGGATGTGGTCGGGGGCGCAACAGTATCTTGCTGCAAACAAGGGGTTTTTCTGTAACAGCCCTCGACAAATCAGAAGCATCTATGGGTAAACTCTCTGAAATTATTGATGCTGAAGAGGATTGTAGAGGTATTCAGCCAAAGGTATACGACATCCAAACAGCATCTATTCAAAATCATTACGATCTTATTATCTCTACCGTAGTTTTCCAGTTTTTGCAATCTGCTTCCATTAGCTCTGTAATTCAAAATATGCAAGAGCATACCAGACCTGGAGGATATAATTTGATTGTTGCCCCTGTCTCCACAGATAATAGACCATGCCCTATCAAGTTTCCTTTTACCTTTGGAGAAAATGAACTTAAGAATTACTATCGTTTGTGGACAATTTGCAAGTACAACGAGAATCTGGGCGTGTTTCATCGGATGGATGAAGACGGCAATCCATATCAATCTAAGTTTGCAACACTAATTGCTCAAAATAAGTAAAGAAATTATTGGTATAAATAGCAAACCTATAACTCTTGATAGATGACAACATTGCATACATAAACATTCATAATTTTGTTTCTGCCTCCAACTTTTAAATCCAATGCATAAAAATAAGCGATCGCTTTACTATAAAGCGATCGCTTATTTTTATGAATCGCGGTAACGCGCTACAAAAGGCTAATTTACTCTAAGATCCTTGAAAATTGTTTTTTTTGTTTAATCAATTTTACAAATTAGAGATTAATGTATGAAAATTCTGTAGATTTGTAATTATTCAAAATAGCTAGTTGACAGCAACTCTCAATAACCTATATTCTGAGAGGTGAAATACTAATACTAAAATTCAAACAATTCAACTAAATCTTAATAGGCAATTAAATCAAACAATATTAACAATTTTTATTGATTGACAAACTAAATTGCTTGCTTGTTTTTTGGTTAGTATTTATATTTAGCCCTATCTCGTGCCTCACACAAAACCGTTCCAAAAGCTTAATGATCTATATTAGTATGTTCTGAATATTCATTTTTAGGTTTTTTGAACTAAACATTTTTTAAGATATTTATCGTCTGTTCAACAGTTAAATACATTTGTCTATTTAAAAATTAGGTGTTGGTAAATTTAAGTATGATTTTTAAGATTATCGGATGTTGATTGAATTTAAATAGCTAATAGCCAATAGCTAATAGCTACAAGAAGACACACCATAGCATTTCATACATCACCATAAAGTGACCCCGCGCCAACGCGAACAATCCCCTTCTGCCAGAGCGAAGCTCTGGGAAGACGTGGGAGTTTTCCAGGGATTGACACAAGTGAATGCACTTCATGAAATTACCAACGTCGAAAATCAAATAGATAAAAGCCTCATTCAATTCAACTATTAAATGACACCCATCATTTCAGATTACTGATTTCCACCAAGTTTTTTATACATTGCCAAAAAGGGCAATTTATGTACGTATGACACAGGTAAGCTTATCCACTTCAACTAATTTCGATGGCGATTCCAACGCTTTAATCGAAGACCAAGGAACAGAGTTAACTATAAGTTTAAATTTAGACGAACCTGCTCCTGCGGGAGGGTTAAGAGTTTTTATAGATAGTGATGTCGAGCAAATTATTAATCGTCTCGATTTACCCACGTTTGCCTTTAATCCTGTAACAGAAAACATCAACCCTGCTTCGATTTCAACAGATTTTGATAATTCTGGTGTAGCCCTAACTATTGATGAAGGGGCAACTAGTGCCAGTTTTACCATTCCTGTTTTTGACAATCCCGAACCCGATACAACACTACCCGAAACTTTTGATGGTTTGGTAGAAGCAACTTTATCAGTCAAAACCAGCGATGAAGTTAGCGCAGAAGATGCACAAAATATTACGGGAATTAGTGAATACACTATCGATAGCAGTACCGCGAATAGCACTGTATTATTTGCTGATAATGAGAGTCAGCTAACAGGAGATACGCCAACAACCGAACCAGAAACACCTACAGCACCAGAACCTAGCAGTAGTGGCTACGACGAAGCAGTAGATGGTGACATATCCAACGAC
>CAKZYI010000907.1 GCA_937884735.1 uncultured Pleurocapsa sp. | reverse complement strand
AAGAGGAACAATAAAGACACACAAGACGTTAATAGATCAGTAAAGCTATTTTTTCAACAAAGCAAAGGAAAAGAACAAATCTATTTTATAAATCTATTTTTTTAGCTTGCTTCTGTTTTTTCTGGCTCGATTGCTGGGGTAAAAGCTGAATCTTCGAGCTGGAGTAAGCGATGGACAAAATCGCGGAATTTGGGAGCAATTACCTTATAGTCAAAGTATTTCGCCGCCACTTCTACAGCAGCAGATTTTTTGGCGTTAACCTCTTGCCAATCAAGATTATCAAGCCAAATAGCACATCGATCAAGAAATTCGCGATCGCTTGGATGTCCTTCGGGTAATGCCCATCCGCCTTGGGCTGCATAGTCATAAAAGGCAGCAGTTGGATTCATGGCGACAGGGACACCACAGCCTAAATATTCAGGAAGTATGGTAGTTAGGCGATAGTTACCCATTTCACCAAACAGAGTTACAAAACCAATATCCATTGCATTCATCGCATCGACTACTTCTGATTCGGGTAAACGCCCAGTAAAGACAATGCGATCGTGCAATTCAGGAGGAACGACCTTTTCCATGCGCTCCTTACCATCCCCATCACCAACTACCAAGAAAGAAATATCCTGGCGTTGAACTCGTTGCAGAATTTCTACCAACTCGTAGCCATAGCAGTAAGATTGAGGCGGTACCCAGATCAAACTACCCACCACACCACAGACTAAATGGTCTTCGGGAATACCCAGTTTTTGACGAATTGCGCGACGTTTTTCCAGGCTATACGGATAAAAAATATCTGAAGCAACTGCCCCTTCTACAGTAACCGCTTTGGGCGCACCCATTCTCATCGCAACTCCAGTCAAATAAGGAGTCCAGCCGATAAAACCCGCACTGAAACGATATAGCAAATGTTCGTAAATTTCAAACAGATTGCCAATCAAATTGCCTTTAGTAGTGCGAAAAAAACCAGCAATGGGATCGCCAGAAGATACCACGTAGGGTTGTTTGTTTAGTAGGGAAGCCAAGATTAGGTTAGCTCCGCTAGCTATGCCTGTTCCCTCTTGATAAACTAAATCCCATGTGTCAGACTTTAGTACTCTTTGAATATCTTTGGCAGATTCAATTTTAGAGCGACTGCGGTCGATAAAATAGTAGGTGATATCAATATCTGCCTGAAGCCATTTAGTCAGGCGATAAATTCGACGTTCGTCCTGACTCCCTTTTCCCGATGTACCAATACAAAGAACTTTTTTCATAAAATTATCGATCTCTAAAAGACTTTTGCCCTAAGCTCCAAACTGATAGCCAAAATTTTCTACATCTTCGGTGTATCTTTGCTTAACCAAGTCCAAAAGTTCTGGAGTATAAAATTCGGTATATGCAGGATATTGTCCCAATTGACGCAGTTGAGCGGGAGTGTAGCTGGCGTAGTCTTCTGTAGATATATTATTAGTAACCTCGGCTCTCTTGCTACGATTCGCCCAGCCCAAGTCTGCTTCAACACCAATGCGTTGGACAATCGCAGCAAAGTCAGTACCCAAAGTTTCAATACGACCAAGATAGTCAAATTGGTTTTGGTTGATAAACATGGACTGGGGCTGCCAATGTCCATCAATCTCGTCGTTTTGGTGTGTTAATAGGTATTCAATAAATTCTTTAAAAGTAATGCCTCTGGAGTATTCTACTTGGAGATTTTTTTCTTGATAATGTTCTTCTACTTCCTGCTTGCCAGGATAGCGAGACTGGTAGTTATCTATGGGTTTGACAAATTTATTGAGATAAGCAGAGGTGAGCCTGTCCCAAGGGTTTCTAACGATCGCAAATTTAAAATAATCAGGATTATCCAACAATGCCATTGCTGTTTCTCTTTGGTGGAGATAGTTAGCAAAAAAAGACAGGTTGTGGTCTACATAAGCGTGGAATAGCTTGGGGGGAAGATTAAGGACTTCTTGTTTATTTTCCAAATCACTTAACTCCACCGCAAAACGCTTAAAGCTAGAACAAGCAACCTTGGGAATAGGACAATAAACAAACTTATATTTATGGTTAGCGATGTAGGCTTTTTCCGCCCAAGGCTCTTCCAACCAACCAGGTTTAGTTTTAAAAATTGCTTTATCTGCGATCGCTTTAGCGGCAACGGCATAGTAGTTAATTGCCTGTCCTATTTTCCCTTCTTTAATAAAACTGTTGGCTAAATATGCAGGGGCTTTACTACCAGAATCGTTAAGCTGTAGCAAACCAGTAATAGCATTGATTTGAGTTGTTTTCATTATGGGCATGGTTTTTAAAAGTAATATTTATTTGAATAACTAAAATCTAAAGATGCGCTAGAAAATAAATCAACCTGACATGATGCTCCTCTTCCTGTGGATATATTGTTCCTGCATCTGTTTTCTCAATAGGCTTTTTTGGTGTTGATGATATCGATGGGCTGCCACACCAATCCCTAAAAAAGCCCAAAAAATAATCCCTTGGACTCCTGCAAGGGGACTATTTAGAGTCAAACGAGCAATGATGGTCATCACTACACCCCTAGTGGCAGTTGCGAAAGCGTCGTTACTACTAGATGATTTATAAAAAAGATTAGAAATTAATAACAATACTCCTCCCATGTAAAAAGTAGTTCCTACCCAGCCAAGATTCATCAGCAAAGCCAGCAGGGTACTGTCATACTGTCTGCCGCCAAGTCCTCCCCCCAACCAATTGGTTAGAGCCTCACCAATAACTTCCTCATAGGTATCTTGTCTGGCACTGGCACTACCGTCACTTTCCAAACTGCTAAAGGTACTAAATCGCTCCGTGATTCCTGAAAACTGCTCTATCTGGGTCATGGGAACAATACATAAAGCGATCGCCAAAAATACTGCAATCAGACGAATTTGAAACTTTTCTTTGAGGGAAAAAATCAAAAAGAGAAAGCCTACCGCCCATCCCAACCAGCTACTCCGTACCATGGCTAACAAGAAAGATAAATAGACAGCAATTTGAGCGGGCATACTTAGCCTACTAGTACTACACAACAGCAGCAATAAGCCTGCTGACATAAAACCTGCAAAAGGTTCGGGAGAATTGAGAGTGGAATACACGCGGCATTTTAAAGCTTCAAATCCTCCATCACAAATACTATCAATTGGTGCATTTCGCAACCAATTGACTTCCCATTGAGGTAGGAGCAAATATTGGATTATGCCATAAATACCAACAAACAAAACACCATATAAAAAGACTCGTTCAAAGTTGCGTTTATATTCAGGATAGTTACGCCAGTTGACATAGATATGAAAACCAAAAACAACTGGAGTAAACCAATCTAAAGAAGCAATAATTAGTTTGGGGGGAGTACGGGTTAAGGTACCCACCAAAAAGCTATATGACAAGCCAATTAGGGCTAAAATAAACGGCGTTCCCAGCTTGCCTAAGCGGTTTAACTTGGGTATTTGTTTATATAAAGTAATCAGGCAAAGAGCAGTTACTAAAAAGGGAGTCAACAATATAGGACTAGGTTCGGTATAGACACCTCCCATATCAGCCAAACGACGCACAAAAGGGGTCAGAAACCAAAGCCACCAGGTAAAACCAAGATACAAAATTGGATAGCTATTGTATAAAAAAAATCCTACACCTAAAGATGCAAGGGGAAACAGCAGAGTGACAAACCTGCCCAAAGGAGGAACAGCACCAACTAATCCCAGGAATATAATGCCAATGATAGCAGTCCAGGCGGGGGCGGGTTCTAAGCTCAAAGAGAATCTTTTGGTTGAATTAATTGCCATAATTTCAATTAACCTCCAGCAGTTTGGAACTAGAAGTCGGTTGCTTGCGCAGATATTGTTGTTCAAATAGGTCGAGATATTTACCAGCAGTACTATTCCAAGTGTGGCTTTGAGCGATCGCAACTCCTGCTTTGCCCATAGTTTTACCTAAGCCATTATTATCAACGATTTGAGCGATCGCATTAGTCAAAGCGTCCACATCTTCAGTATTAGATAAGACGATTCCTGACTCTGGAGTCACCAGGGCAGCTACCACCATTGCTTTAGTTGTAATAACGGGCAAACCGCTAGCCATTGCTTCTAAAACTACCAAACCAAAGGTGTCATAACGAGAGGGAACAACAAACAAATCTACTCCCCGCATAATATCGGCAATGTCTCGACGAAAGCCTAAAAAGTGAACGCGATCACTTACCCCCAACTGTTTAGCTAGCTTAGGATAGGGACTGCCTGGTAATTTTCCTGCTACCGCCAAATGAACCTCTGGTAAAAACTGCAAAGCCTGGAGCAAAGTTTCGAGGTTTTTACGGGGTAGTTTAATATCTCCTACGAACAAGGCTAGGGGAACATCTAATGGCAGCCCCAGAGCTTTTCTATCTGCCTTCCCTGGATAAAATTCTCCTGTCTCTACACCGTTATTGATTACCTCAATTTTGGCGCGGTCGATGCCTTTGGCAACTAATTCTTGACGCAAAGTTTCAGAAACGGCTACCAAGCAAGGTGCTGTAGGGAAAAGCTTGTTTTGCCAAAAAGAAAACCATTTCGCGAAGAGTAGATGGTAGAGACTGCGGAGGGTAGGCTTCATGTTCCAGGGGTGAAAAGGCGATCGCAACCAGGTATCAAAGAAAAAATGAGAAGTAAAAATATCTGCCCCCGTCCATGACTTAGCATCGCTGACGTGAACTAAATCATATCGAGCGCGATGCTTATCCAACCACTTGGTAGCTCGGTAACAAAATTCAGTGTAGGCTAAAATTTGAATTGAGAATTTTTGCGTGGGGATTTGCACCCAATTAACCCAGCTGCTTGCTAATAATTCAGGAGCAACATTTCTGCCTACTAAGGTTACTTCGTGACCCCTACGAATAGCCTCTAGAGCTATTTCATAGTTGACCCTACCTTCTCCGCGATTTTTCCAAAAGTTAACTGCTACCAAACAAATTTTCATTTTTACTCCCCAACTTCTACTTCTTAGGTTTAGACATGCTTTTGTTTCTTGGAACGAATCGATTGAGTAATGAAATCAATATCTCCCTTATTCAATATCAATTTCGGTAGGGGTACTTTTAAGACAAATTTATAACTTAAATACACTAAAATTAGCCTTGTACTGCTCGAACAAAGCAAGGCAATGCCTGCGCCTTCTAAACCAAATTTAGGAATAAATACAAACATTAGGGGCACGCTGATCAATACTCCAATGCCCTGAAGAAAAGTGACGAAGCCAGGTTTTCCCAATGCCATAAATGCTTGTAAAAAAACCAACACCGTACCACTAATAATTATTTCGACTAGTAAAATTCTAAATACCGCAATGGCTGCTAAAAACCTCTCTCCATAAAGGGCATTCAATACAAATGGAGCAAGCAAACTAACAATAGTTCCTGCAATACAGGTCAAAGCCAAGCTGACCCTGACAGATCTACTAGTAAGATCTACTACCTCTTTTTTTGGACGACCCGCCACAGTAGGAAACAGCACCGTGACAAAAGATGATTGAAATACGTTCATCATGCGAGACAAATTAAGAGCCACTACATAAATGCCCATATTAGTCGTGCTGAGTAGACCAATAATTACAATCTGACTCAATCTACCAGACAGGGTTCTGACTATTTCTACTCCATAGGAACGTATGCCGTAATTGATTAGTTTACGATAAACTTCCATCAAGCCAGACAGTTGAAACTGGAACATCTGTCTCAAATAACTTGCTCTGGTGGTGAAAACAACGATTCCTGGCAAAATATAGGCCATTGCCGCGGTATAGGAGTTCATGTTGTCCGAAGCAACTAAACCAACCAGCATCATTAATGTGCCGACTGGCATCATGTACTTCCCAACATTAGAAATAGCAAACTGAGAAGAAGCTTCTAGAGCAAAAGCAAACAGTTGAGCTAACAAAAAGATCGGCACAATTGGCATAAATAATTGAGCCGTCAGGATTGTATTGGGAGGATATTGAGATAGCCATTGAGGTATAAAAATGATTCCTACCGTAGCCGAACCAACGCCTAAAAACGTACATAGAATCACCGCAGCCGAAAAAATCTTGTTTCTTTCTTCTGGATAACGACGCAAGTTATATATCATTGAGGAAGGAATACCTAGAGTA
>CAKZYI010000906.1 GCA_937884735.1 uncultured Pleurocapsa sp. | reverse complement strand
CAACATAAAAGTCTCAATCCAGATAATCATCAAACTCATTTGGTAATTTGTGAAATAGCCGCTGTAGTTTTAAATTTTGGGTTTTGAGATCCGCAGCCCAAGCACCATTACTCAAAGATATTTTGGGTAGAGCTATCTTTCCGCCGACGGTATTTAAATCCGCAGCACCAGTGGCATCAACTAAATTTAAATTACCAACATCACTTGTCCCTGATGCGACAAACTTCCCATCAATCAAACCTTTGGAAATGGTAGGGGCACTCCCCGCACCAAAAGGCAGACTACCAAATTCTACCTCTTCGGAAGTTATATCTGATGTCCTATTACCATTGTCATAATTTAGATTATCGACGTTGACTACTCCGTTGCCTAAAGTGTAATCTGCCTTTCCTTTGCGAAAGCGCAAGGTGCTGAGATCTCCTGCCTGGGCTGATATATTGGTTTTGCCTGAAAGGTTGCCAATATCTACGGGTAGTTCATTATTATAGCTGCGGGCGATCGCTTTTCCCGAAACATTTTTAGCTTCAACATAAAATTCGAGGTTTTGTAAACCATCTAGCTCTAGCTTCCCATTGCCTTGAATTACGCCACCGCTTTTGGGTACACTGGTGAACTGCTTGACTGATAGAGTCGTACCGACTATTTCTAAATCAGCATCAATTTGTTGGAAATCTACTCGATCGATCTTACTTGGGCTTGTCGTGGCAAGATCGAATCCAATCACAGGATTTTCTAGATTTCCTCGAACGGCTACATCTCCCTCTATTTTGCCTTCAATAGGAACAGGGGCTTCTAATTCTAGGGCATCGACTACTTTACTTACTTCTATGGGCTGTATATTAGTATCGATTTGATAATTGCCTTCTTCTGCTAAATCTAATGAGCCATTTGCCTTACCCGATACCTCTCCAAAATTAGTAGCAATGTTGTCTAGTTCGATTTTTGAGCCTTGGAAATATACTTTGCCATCACTATTGCTAAAGGGTTTAACTAAATTAGGAATTTGCAAACTGACACCATTCAAATCTAATCTTCCTTGTAACTCAGGAATAGGCGCGTCAGTTATGGTGATATTTAGCTCCCCGTCAATATTCCCTTGCTCAAAAGCAATCGGTAATGCTACCAAATTACTTACTTCTTGGGCTGTTAAATCATCTCCAACCACGCCGATATCAATAATCCCCGTCTCAGTATTCCCACTGCCATCAACGGTGAACTCTCCCCCTTGGACTAATTTTGCATCTGCATCAAATTTTATTTGACCATCAAGAGGAAGAATATTGATCTGGTTAATTTTAGCGATTACAGCAGGATTTAAAGCTTTTGCTTCGGAATTATAAGCCACTAGAGAAAGCTGTCCTTTAATAAGCTGAATCGACTTTACTTCAACTTTTATACCACCCTGCGACTCTTCATCTGAGCCAAAATCAGTAGGAGTCCATTGCTTTGTAGAATTTTGTTCTATATAGACATCTGGCTTTTCTAGAATGATGTCTATTCTTAATTTACGGGTACGCAAGAAATAGAGGGTTGCAAGATTAACTTTAACCTTTTGAACTTTGACAAAATCGGGATTACTATTAGTTGCAGGAAGTGCGCTATTGCCAAAACTTGCTCCTGTAGGAGAGATAGTCTTTAATTTGCCTAATTCTAAAGGACGATGAAGATAATTTCCTGCTTCTGTTTCAATGAGAGGTACTAATTTACGCTGTACGAAATACCAACCATAAACTATACCACTACCCGCACCACCTAAAAGTACAATAAAGAAAGTGATTATTATTCTGCGCCACCAACTAGTAGAAGTTGTTGCCTGATTTTCACCCTTGTTTTTCTTTAGGTGATTATCTGAATTATTTTCAGAGTCTTGCTTCATCTTAATAATTGTGGTCTTTATAGCTAGGGCGCGTCATTAATTAGAGGAGTCGAAAAAAAACTTTTTATTTAATTGATGACACGCCCTAAAGATGCTCATAATAAGAAGCAGTTTCTTTTTATGGCGTTATGGCTGTTTTTACCGTGGATTTATAAATATAGAAGATGAATATTACTAATTAGTTGCACAATATTATTTTTCTTTTAAAGTAAGAACAAGTATAACCAATCTTTAATCTTATCGCCTATCGGCAGACAAGCAATTTATCTTTAATAAAATAGTTGTTATCTATATCTAGTAAAGTCGATAAATATGAAAATTTGGGTTATGGCAAAATCTAATTATAGGCAACAAAAAATAGAGTAGTTAGCCGATGGTAGTTTGATAATTTATCTTAAGTCTTCACCAATTAAAGGAGAAGCGAATCAAGAGTTAATTAAACTTTTAGCAACGAAATATAAAGTAACTCAATCACAAATTATTATCAAACATGGCTTGACAGGGAAACAAAAAATAGTTGAAATTGGTTAGCTATCCGTCGAATTCGGCATTAATAAAATCAACTATTTGTCGATGAATTTTTTGTATGTCTTTTGTACCATCAATAGCGATCAATTTTTCCTGGTAGTCGGCAAAAATTTGTTGATATTGTTTTCTTACTTTAGTTAGTTTATCTTGGGTTTCGTATACTTCTTTTAAGGAGCGTTCCTGCAATCTTTTTAACGATATCTCAATCGGAATATCAATATAAATTGTTAAGTCTGGATTGGGAAAGCGATCGTTTAACTTTTGAATAAAAGAGAATTTTTCTTTATTTTCACAATTATACGCTAGAGAAGAAAAGTAATATCTAGTACTAATAACGTTATAGTTATCTTCTATTAATTTAAATACTCCATCTATATCATTATATAAATGGTCGTGACGATCTGCTGCAAAGAGATATGCCATTTGTTCGTCAAACAAATCGCGATCGCGACTAAAAACAATTCTTTGTTTTAATGCTTGGCGAATCATATTGCCAATGATTCCATTGGAAGGTTCGGGACTAATAACTACCTGTTCTTGCTGCCTAATGAAATAGTCTTTTAATAATTCTGCTTGGGTGGTTTTGCCACAAC
>CAKZYI010000905.1 GCA_937884735.1 uncultured Pleurocapsa sp. | reverse complement strand
GCCCTGAGCATCAGGTTTTCTGGGGTAATCTGGAGAAATTGAACTAATAGGCGGTGCATCAGCTAGTTTCGATCGCCAATACTCTACTTGTCTATCTAAAACTTCACCCTGTAGATATTTCCTCTGCCACGCTGCATAATCGACGTATTGAATCGATCCCCCCCAGCCCCCCTTTATAAGGGGGGAGCGCGATAGCGCGGGGGGATCTACATAAAGTCCAACAATCTCTTCTACCAACACCCCCATTGACCAACCATCACCAATAATATGGTGTAGGCTCAGTAATAATATTTGCTCGTTAGCATCAATAGTCAGTAATTTGACTCGTATCAACGGACATTTATCTAAAGAAAAAGGTTGTCGCGCATCATCAATCTGTAGCTGCTTTACTTTCTCTCTTTGTTCTTTTGTAGATAAATCACTTAAATCGACTACGGACAAATTAATCTTGGCTGCATTGTTAATCGTTAACTCTGGTTTGCCTTCTATGGTTATAAAACTAATACGCAATATCTCCTGACGCTCTACCAAAATATCTAAGCACTGTTGCAATTTAGCAATATCCAGACTTCCCGTAATTTTTACGGCGGTAGAAATGTTATACCAGGGATTATCTGGCTCAAGCTGATGTAAAAACCATTGACGCTGTTGAGCATAAGACAGGGGTAATTCTCCTTCCCGATCAACTATGGTGATATCAACTGGTATTTTATTACTACTTTTTTGCTGGCGATCGACAATTAACCCTAACTCTTTAATAGTTGGATGTTCAAATAGATTACGTAGGGGCAATTCAATGGAGAAAACCTGTCTGATTTGAGATACAACTCTTGTAGCTAATAAAGAATGTCCTCCTAATTCAAAGAAGTTATCACCAGTGTTGATATTGGCTCTCTCTAAAATCTCGATCCAGATTCCTAGTAGTATTTCTTCGGTAGGAGTTATAGCGGTAGAAGAAACAAGCTGTTGCTCTTGGCTATTTATATTTAAATTAGATAAAGCCTGGCGATCTATTTTGCCATTGGGAGTAAGAGGAAAAGACTCAAGCTGAATAATATCACTGGGGATCATGTAGCTTGGTAGCTTCTCGGCGAGGAAATGGCGTATTTTTGAGGAAGCAGAGGAGGAGTTTGGAATAATGTAAGCAATTAGGCGATCGCTTTTTGCTAAAACTACCGCAGTTTGTATATTCGGATATTGATTTAATACTGCTTCTATTTCGCCTAATTCAATTCGATACCCGCGAATTTTGACCTGATTATCTAATCTACCTAGATATTCTAAATTTCCATCGGCTAGTTGTCTAACGCGATCGCCTGTTTTGTATAATCGGGTATATGGTAGAGACAAAGCATGCCTTGTCTTATGCGAAGCGGTATCCTTTAGGGCTACAAATGGGTTAGGAATGAATTTTTCTGCGGTTAAATCGTGGCGGTTTAAATAACTTCTAGCTAATCCCGCACCACCTATATATAATTCTCCTGCTATACCTTGAGGAACTAGATTAAGCTCGGAATCTAAGATATAAAATTGTGTATTAGCTATTTCCTTACCAATAGGTACTATATTTAATTCGCTATGTTTATCTGCTTCAAATTAATAAGCGGCTGACCAGATAGTTGTCTCGGTTGGGCCATATAAGTTCCAGATTTCTTGAGAGCGGGACGTTAATTCTAAGGCTAACTTTTGTGATAGTGCTTCTCCTCCACATAATATTTTTAGCTGTTTGTTTCCCTGCCATTTGTTTGCCACCAACATCCGCCAAGTAGCAGGAGTAGCCTGCATGATACTAATGTTATTGTCGGCTATTATTTGACTTAGTTTGTCAGCATTAATAGTAGTTTCTTTATCTGCTAATACAACCGTCGCGCCTGTTGTTAATGGTAGATATATTTCTAGAGCAGCAATATCAAAAGAGATAGTAGTAATTGCTAACAATTTATCTGCTTCGGTAATACTTAATTGCTCTTTCATGGAATAGAGAAAGTTAAGCAAACTGCTATGCTGTACGACTACTCCTTTTGGTTTACCTGTTGAACCCGACGTATAGATAACGTAAGCCAAATCTTGAGGCTGTATGTCTATATTGAGGTTTTCTTTGCTCTGCTTTTGAATTTCATCTTGCGATCGCTTTAAATTAATTATCGCTATATTATTGTTTGAAACTAAAACAGAATTATCTTTGGTAATTAAAAAAGAGATATTCGCATCACTAATAATATAGTCAATCCTTTCTTGAGGATAATTAGGGTCGAGCGGTATATAGGCTGCACCTGTCTTTAATACTGCTAGCAAGGAAATAATTAAATCGCTATCTCTATCTAATAAAATTCCTACTAAACTATTGTTGTTTATGCCAAGAACTATTAGATAATGGGCTAATTGATTTACACGATCGTTTAATTCAGCATAAGTAAAAGATTTACTATAGCTAATTAAAGCTATGTTGTCTTTCGATACTTTTGCCGTTGTGGTTTCAAACAGTTGAGGAATTAATAGATTCTGTGGGTAATTAACTATATTGTTACTATTAAATAATTTGTCTAACTCAGGTTTTGAGATTATTGATATATTAGTTAGTTTTTGAATAGGAGATTTAAGAAAGTTGTTTAGCAGAAGAACAAGGCGATCGCCTATTTGCTCTATTTCCTTTGAGCTAAAATAGTTAGTATTGTAACTAAATTTAAAACTTAGCTTTTCTCCAGGGATTATATATAAAGTTAAGGGATAATTAGTCTTTTCAAACCCTTGTAAATCAGAGATATTAAATTCTGTATTTGAATTTTGTAAAAAGTCTGATAATGAAATTGGATAGTTTTCAAAAATGACTAAGCTATCAAATAAAGACTGCTCCGAACTAATCTCGCTCCATTTCTGAATATCCACCAGTGAACTATAGCTATATTCTTCTCTAACTATTTGCTGTTGTTGAATCTCTTCTAGCCAGTCTATTAAATTGCGATCGGGAGTTAACTTTACTCTAACTGGTAGAGTATTAATAAATAAACCTACTATAGATTCTACACCTCTTAGATCGGCAGGACGACCAGAAACAGTAGCTCCGAAAAGCACATCAGAGCGATCGCAATAGCGACTTAATAATAATGCCCACGCGCCTTGTATTACCGTATTTAAAGTTATTCTATATTTACTAGCAAAAGTATTTATCTGTTCTGTTACTTCTGGAGATAGACTTATCCAAGCATCTTTTGTTTCATAATTATGAACGTTTTTATTACCTGTAGATAAGCTTGTTGACTCGATAAATCCTGATAGAGAATTTTGCCAATATTCTTTTGCTTTATCTGTTTCTTTTTCTTGTAGCCAAACGATATAATTACGATAGAGTTGTGGTGGTTCGAGATATATATTTTCTTTTTTCTCTAAACCTTTATATATCGCCAAAACTTCTTGTAACAAAATGCCATTGCACCAGCCATCCATAAGAATATGGTGGTGACTCCATATAAAGCGATATTTATCTCGATCTAGTTTAAATAAAGCACAACGCATTAAAGGAGCGCGAGATAGCACAAATCCATTAACGCGATCGCTTTTTAACCAATCTGCTAACTTAACCTCCTGCTCTAATTCAGTTAAATTACTCCAGTCTGATTCTATCCAAGGTAATTCGGCATCATTAAATACCACCTGTAACGGTTTTTCCAAATCTTCCCAATAAAAAGCAGTTCTTAATATTGGATAGCGAGCGATAATTTGTATCCAAGCCTGTTGGAAATTTGCTGTATTTAATTGTCCTGTTAATAAGCAACTGCGCTGTTCAAAGTATATTCCCGAATCAGGCGCATAAATAGTATGAAAGAGCATCCCCTGCTGCATAGGAGAAAGCTCGTAAATATCAGCGACGTTATCCATAGATATTAAAAGATTTAAATATAAATTAAAATTTGTTCTTATTAATTTGTCCCATTAGCTTATCTAACTGATTCTGATTAACTTTTGCTGCTGAGAAATCTGAGGGAGTAGAGCCACCAGTAGTGGGAGACAAGCAATGCTTGATGATAGCCGTTAGAGATTTAAGATAGTTGTTGGCTAATTTGGTAATAGTCGATCGCTGATGATAATTTTGGCTATATACCCAATTTATTTCTAGTTTATTATCTGCGATCACCGCATTTATTTCGATTAGATAACGTCTTTTACTTAAAAGATTGCGAGTATTTCCTGTAGGCTCTTTTGCTAAACCTTTAATAATTGATTCTGCTGGTGGTGGTTTTAGTTGTCCGAGGTAATTGAAGGCTATTTGAGATGATGGTAATTGCTGTATTTGCTGACTAGATTCTGAGTTAATATGTTTTATAATACCGTAGTTAAATCCTTTGTTTTGATAAGCCCGTAACTGCTCTTTAACTGATTTTATTGTTTCACCTAAATGATTAACAGAATCTATTTTTAATTGGACGGGATAGATAGCGGTAAACCAGCCGACTGTACGAGTAATATCGATATCATCGGCAATTTGTTCTCTACCATAGTTTTCTAAATCGAACAATAATTCTTTAGAGTTTGTCCACAGATAAAAGCTTTGAATTAACGCCGTCAATAAAATGTCGTCGATGCGAGTATTGTAAGTTTGAGAAACTTTAGTTAGTAATGAACTAGTGTTGACTGTATCTAAAGAAACGGAAACCTCTTGAATATAAGCAATAGTGTTGGTATTATCTTCTGAAGATTTATCTATCGGAATAGATGTAGTTATTTGCTTATTTAACCAATAATCTAATTCCGCAATATCTATCTGTTTAGCATATTGCTCTAATGCTTCTCCCCAATATTTATAAGATGTTGTTTTAGGAGGAAGCTGTAAAGATTGACTATCCTGTAGCTGCTGATAGGCGGTCGCAATATCTTCCAAGATAATACGCCAAGAAACTCCATCAACTACTAGATGATGAATAATCAGCAACAGGCGATCGCTTTTACCATCTCCCGATCTAAATAAAGCACCCGCAATTAATTTTCCCTGGGTAATATCTAAGCTGGCTTGCAGTTGCTCGGCGGTATTGCCAATAGCGCGAACAAATTTACCTTTGAAATCATCGACAACGGTTAAAGATATATCTTCTACAGTCTCTAAATTAAACTGCTTCCATGACGAATTACTGCGATCAAAACGCATTCTCAAAGCATCGTGATGGGATACTAAATGATTCAAAGCCAACTGTAGCCAATCGGTAGTTAGATCGGGAGCAACTTCTAGTAAAACAGCCTGATTATAGTGATTAAAATTAACTAAATCCTGCTCGAAAAACCAGTGCTGGATCGGAGTTAAAGGTACTTCTCCCGTAACTAATCCCTGCTCCGTACGAATAGGTAGATTTACTTCGGCTACTGCTGCTAATTCCGCAATAGTTTGGTATTGAAATAGCTGCTTGGGCGTCAGAGTCAATCCCGCTTGTCTGGCGCTAGCGATAATCTGAATGCTGAGAATAGAATCGCCTCCCAGCTCAAAAAAGTTATCTTCCACACCAATCTTTTTTATATTCAGCACCTCCCGCCAATTCTTAGCGAGGATATGTTCTTTTTCTGTACAAGGCTCAATTATTTCCTGTTCTCTATTTTCTGGATCGGGAATGATTAAAGCTGCGCGATCTATTTTGCCATTGGGAGTCAGGGGAAAGCGGTTTAAGGTAACAAAATTCCCAGGAATCATGTAGCTGGGTAGTCTGTCTTGTATATAGGAGCGCAGAATTGGGGATGCGGGGGAGGCAGAGGAGGCAGATGGAGCAGGGGAGTTGTGTTAGATTATATAGGCGATTAAACGTTCTTCGTAAGCTACT
>CAKZYI010000904.1 GCA_937884735.1 uncultured Pleurocapsa sp. | reverse complement strand
GTTCCGATTTTGGCTTAAGTGACGGCAGTGAAGATTTCATTGGCTTTTCTGCTTGAGATAGTGGAGAACTAGTTGTCTCTACTGTAGGGGGTTTTGATGTCACAGGATTAACTGGAGGCGGTAGCGATCTCATATCTTTTAGCCCTACTTCTTTGGGCGATAATACCAGCGGCACTTTTGACTTATTTGCTAGCGGTGCTGAAAACGGACTGGGGAATCAAGTAGTTGCTGATATCTCGGTTGTTTAGGTCGAACTGCATAGATTGATTTTTCTTGGTGCAATTAATTTTGCAAACTAAATTATCTAATGCTCGGGCTAACTTAGGAGAATGATGGCGGATATGATGAGTTTGGGGATCTTCATCTAAAATATCCGCCAAGATTAGCTGACGACCAGTTGCTTTAATTTCTTCTAGATCTAAAACAACTGGTTGAGAATCTTCTTGAACATATTTAGCGATCGCTTGTTGAGAAGGTGCTGTTTGATTAACCAAAACAGCATCAAAAAGCTTCTCTCCGCAAACTTCGTCGATCGCCTTGATATGATCGGCTACGCTATAACCGTCGGTTTCCCCTGGCTGAGTCATAATATTGCAGACATAAATGCAGGGGACATTAGCATTAGCGATCGCATTTCTAATTTCTGGCACTAATAAATTGGGAATGATGCTAGTGTAAAGACTTCCTGGCCCTAAAATAATACAGTCTGCTGATTCAATCGCCCTAAGAGCAGCAGGCAAAGCTTTGGGATTGGCAGGAAAGCAACCAATTTTATTGATTTTGCCCTTGGCAGCAGCAATTTTGGATTCTCCTCGAATAAATTGTCCTCGATCTAATTCTGCCCACAGGTCAACATTACTTAGAGTTGCAGGTAATACCTGTCCCTGTACCGCTAGAATTTTAGAGCTAGCTGCGATCGCGGTTTCCAAATTTCCTGTTACTTCGCTCATTGCCGTGAGGAACAAGTTACCAAAACTGTGTCCTTCTAGTCCACCACCAGCAGCAAAACGATATTGAAATAGCCTAGTTAGTAAGCTCTCTTCCTTAGCCAAAGCAGTAATACAGTTGCGAATATCTCCAGGAGGAAGCACCCCCAACTCCTCTCTCAATCGTCCAGAAGAACCACCATCATCGGCTACTGTAACTATGGCAGTTAGGTTGCTACTATAGTGCTTTAGACCCCGTAATAAGCTAGATAAACCAGTCCCTCCGCCAAGAGCAACAATTTTGTGTCCTCGGTTGAGGCGATGGTGGGAAAGTAGAATATCAACTAAATTTTGATGACCTTCTAGGTTGAGAGCTTGAAAAATAGAGGTAATAGAACGAATTTGTCCCCAACAAGCTAAGTATAAACCAACGGCGATCGCACAGATGTCAATAATATAGTTGCTAGATAAGCGATCAATTAAAGCTAATAATTGACTCAATAAAGTAATAGGATGTTTAATTGCCAACAATGCCCATAAATTACTTAATCCCAAGCTAATTAGAAAGATTCCCGTCATACTGAGCAATAGCCAACGCTTAACTGATATTCCAGGGGTAAGCCATTTCGCCCAACTTTTAGTTTGTTGAGCCAAATCATCACTCGACATAAAAACAGCATGATTGATTTTGGCAATTAAAGACTCCAGAAACAATTTGGGTGCGTTGCTCAACATATTAATAAAATTCCGTGGGATAAAAATAAAATATTTAACTGGCATGACTCACCAATCAATCGTTAAACTATGTGTTGTTCCACACAGGTAACTAACTTTTCTATCCAATAATGAGCGACATCCATATCGACTGCTTCAACCATGACGCGAATCAAAGGCTCTGTACCAGAGGGACGAACTAAAATTCTGCCTCGATCGCCCATTCCTATTTCAGCATCTGCGATCGCTTTTTGAAGAGGAGCGCAATTTTGCCAGTTTTGACGGCGTTCGGCATTTTCTACTCGAATGTTTTTCAGTATTTGAGGATATGCTACAAAGCTATCTTCTAGCAATTGAGCTAAAGATTTTTCCGACTTTTTGACCAACACCGCCATGTGTAAAGCAGTGAGAGTACCGTCGCCAGAAACGCTATAGCCAGGAGAGAGAATGTGTCCAGATTGTTCTCCCCCCAGTTTTGCCCCAATTTCAGCCATTTTGGCATGAACGTGCTGGTCGCCTACTGCGGTACGGATAAATTTACCACCAGACTTTTTCCAAGCATTTTCAAAGCCCAAGTTTGCCATCACAGTAGTAAC
>CAKZYI010000903.1 GCA_937884735.1 uncultured Pleurocapsa sp. | reverse complement strand
CGATGCAAACAACTACGATGGTAATGCTCAAAATGTGGGAGTAATTACGGAGGAAAATCATATTATTGGTTCGGTGGGTTCGTATGATGTAAGAGATGTTTATCGTTTTACAACTCACCAGATAGGAGATTTGGATTTCTCCCTTACAGGGCTATATAACAATGCTAATATTCAGCTTTTGGATAGTAATGAAAACCTTATTTCAGGCTCTTACAACAGCGGAACACAGGATGAGTTTAATACCTATGAGAATTTAGCACCAGGAGACTATTTCTTTAAAGTCTATAGCAATAGTCCTGGGACAAACTATAAACTAGATTTTGAATTTCTTCCTAACACTTCCTCCATCAACGGTACTGGTGGTGACGATTTTCTTGAAGGAATAAAAATAGGTGACATAATTCAAGGTCTAGGTGGCAATGACACCATCATAGGAAACGATGGAGATGATTCTCTGTATGGTGGTGCGGGTGATGACAGTATCAGGAGATATCAGGGAAATAATATTCTTTATGGTCAAAATGGAGATGACACTCTCGAAGGCTATCACGGTAATGATACTTTATATGGTGGTACGGGTGATGACAGTCTTCATGGACTGAGCGGTAACGATCTTATAATTGCAGGAGAAGGAGAGGATAATGTGTTCGGTCATGCTGGAGACGACACTTTAAGAGGTGGTAATGGTCGAAATAAATTACATGGGGGGACTGGCAACGATTTATTGATTGGCGGTCAGGATAGAGATAATATAACTTCGGATTTGGGCAACGATACTGTTTATGGTCATGGCGGTCAAGATTATTTAACAGGTTGGTATGGTGACGACAAGCTTTATGGGGGTGATGACCACGACCAGATGTACGGAGGGCAAGGAAATGATTTCCTAGCAGGAGAAAATGGTATCGACTTTATGTATGGTGGAGAAGGACGAGATCAACTTCGTGGTGGAAACCATCAAGACTATCTTTACGGAGAAGAAGGTAACGATACTCTATATGGAGACAATGGAAACGATAAACTTCGTGGGGGAGATAACAACGACATATTAATAGGAGGATCGGGTAATGATACTCTTCGTGGTGGTCTTGGTCGAGATATATTTTTGTACAATACTGAAGTCTCATTTAATATCAATGCTATAGGCACAGATACTATTGAAGATTTTGGTGATGGTCAAGACTGGATTTATTTAGATAAAACTACCTTTACTGCTATTTCATCTCAAGCAGGAGATGGATTTAGCAATAGTAATGAATTTGCAGTTGTTAATCAAGATAGTCAAGCTGCTAGTTCAAATGCTGTTATTGTCTTTAGTAAGGCAACTGGCAACCTGTTTTATAATCAAAATGGTTCTGTTTCAGGTTTAGGAAGTGGCGGACACTTTGCTACTTTGACAAACGTTGATGACCTTGTAGCAGCAGATTTTACAATCAGAGATTGATATTTGTTAGTAAACAATTTAGTATAAATATCGCTATTGATTTATGCTAAATTGCTTATCTCCAATTAAATTTTCTATCCAAATATTCTTCTAATTCTTGGTTGTAGGGAATAAAAAACTCTTTTAGTTTTTGTCGAATCTCTTTCGATACGGTAGGATATGTTCCTACATTGCAAGGAATAAGACGATCGCTTTCTTGATAAGGTAGATTGAGAAACTGAAAAACTTCTTTCATAATAGAAGCCGTATCTTCAAAAAAGGATTCGCTTTGAATAATTAAAATGTTTTTTTGGGGAAAAGTATCGATCCATTTAGATATTTTTTCTATGTAAATGCTATTTTTTAGATAGCCAAAAGTTTCCATGGCTTCCCTTCTAGACATGGTAGCTAATTGTTCTGTTTCAATCTCAATTAATTCTGCCAAACTACGTTTTTCTATGCCATGATTAGCTGCATGATAATATTCAGAAATAGTCCGTTCTATAGGATTACGCAGCATAGCAATTAATTTGATATTAGGAAATAGCTGTTTTATTCTGTCCATAACCTGTTCGTTATAGATATAAAACGGTGAGGCTTCTCCTGTAATAAATTCTGGAAAATCGGCGATCGCAGGAAATTGAGATAAATACCACGGTATACCCAAATCAAAATTATGGTTAAAGAAATTTATTTCTTTGCGATGAGGAGATAAAATTTTGGGGTGTTGGTTGAGATAAGAAAATAGAGATGTTGTGCCACATTTTGTCGCTCCAATTATTATAAAATCAGGAGCAAGCTGTTTGTTTTGCTGCCAATTTAATTTTGCCAAATTGGGATTTTTATTAATATTGTTTTCATAGCTGCTAGTGCGATAACAATCTATTGCGTCTTCGATTCTTGATTGTTTGGTTAAATTATCTCCTAAGTTTCCCCACAGTAAAGGGCAAGTTTGGCTAGATTTACCGATTTGCTGATAAAAAACAATTATCTGTTCTAAATCTTCTTTTTTCAGGGGAATGTACTGCAAAATTTTAAAGGGTATTTCCGCTTTTGGATCTATTTTCATGGCATTCTGACAGCATTTGATGGACTTAGAAAAGTTTTTTCGCTGTTGCCAAGCTTGAGCTAGACCTATCTCTAAATTAACTCGAAATATTTGGGAGCAATCTTTAGCTTGGCAACGATAATTTGTTAGAGCATTGTTTCCTATATTAATTAATGCCTGACCCAAATAAAAATACGCCTGAAGATTATTTGGCTGTAAGGCGATCGCACTTTCACAACAATCAATAGCCTGCTCAAATTTTGCTAATTGAATTAAGGTTATACCTAAATAATAATAATAATAGTAATTTTGCTGATTGTTTTCTATAGCTCGACTGTAATATTTGGCTGCTTGGTGCAAGTTTCCTCTATCTTGCTCGTATTTTCCTAATTGATAATATGCCTCATGGAGATTAGGATTTAATTCAACTGCTTTTTGATAATGATTGATAGCAATTTTACTATCCTGTTCTAAAGCCAATGTTTCTGCTAAAAAATAATGCGACCAATCAAAACTATCATCCAATTCAATTGCTTTTTGATAACAATTTTTAGCAGCACCTATTTTATTTTGTCGATGAAAAATACGACCTAAATTATAGTGCGACCAAGAAAAATTGGCGTTTAATTCAATTGCTCGGTTGTAATATTCAATGGCAGTAGAAAAGTTTTGTCGAGTCTCAAAAACTTCTCCCAAAGCATGATAAGACCAAGAATGATTACTGTTAACTACAATCGCCTGAAGAAAAGATTGAATAGCCAACTCCAATTTGCTTTGCTGGCGCAGTATAGTACCCAGCTTATAGTGATATTGATAATGTTCGGGATGTAGTTTTGTTGCCTGTTGATAACAAGCGATCGCTTCTTCTATTTTGCCATCCTGTTCGAGATATTGTCCTGCACTAAAAATTTGTTTGGCAGTTTCGACATCCATACCTAATTTGATCGACTACTCTTGCGAACGATTATTTTGGCACCACAAATGGAAAAATCATCAATATCGCCATATTTTTGCTGCAGTTGCTCCTTAATTTCTTGAGACATTGGCTTTTTTCCTTGATGATTTTCTTCCATAATATTCCAACCAATACTTTGGAAAGATTGCCAAACATCTCGCCAAAGCCAACGATTGAGATCGTCACTATAGTAAGTATAATCTCTCATCCACTTTGCTAAAACAGGGTCGTATTTTTTCTCCTCAATTAAAAAAGATAGCATTTGAGATGGAGAAAAAATTAAATGACTCCAAAAAGGAATAGAATTACCATCCAAACTGTAGTTAGGAGGAGCAAGACTGAGTTATTGAGCCATTGTACTAACCATATCAGGAAGAATGTGATGACCTGTTGCACCAGACCAAACAGGATCCCAGCTAAAACAGCCTATGCCACCAGGACGCAATACACGATAACATTCTTGAAGATATAGATCGGGATTGGGGACATGTTCCAAAACATTGAGAGAGATAACTAAATCGAAAGAAGAATCGGCAAAGGCTAGATTTTGCCCGTCCATTCGATAAAACTCGTTATTAGGACGACGACGTTTAACCGTTTGCTCAGGAAAACCAGGATAAATATTAGTACCAACTACTCTCCCTAGGGTTTGCTCTGCTAGCATAGCTAATTGCTGGCCTGTATG
>CAKZYI010000902.1 GCA_937884735.1 uncultured Pleurocapsa sp. | reverse complement strand
TGAGGTCGGGGCCGCACTCGCAAATTCGGTGTCCGCATTGAACCCAGAGGCAATGACCGTAATCCTGACTTCTCCCTGCATCCGCTCATCAATCACAGCACCAAAGATAATATTGGCATCTTCGTCCACCACTTCATAGATACTATCGGCAGCAGCATTTACTTCATGGAGAGTTAAATCGTATCCTCCCGTTATATTGATTACCACGCCTTTTGCTCCGTGAATCGAAGCTTCTAGCAAAGGAGAAGAAACGGCGGCTACAGCAGCCTCTCTCGCGCGGGATTTACCAGAACCCATCCCGATACCCATTAATGCCGAACCAGCATCCGCCATAATTGCACGAACATCGGCGAAATCAACATTGATTAAACCAGGAATGGTAATGATGTCAGAAATGCCTTGTACGCCCTGACGTAAAACATCATCAGCCACGCCAAAAGCTTCTTGAACAGGAGTTTCAGGAGAGATAACTGACAATAATTGATTGTTAGGAATGATGATTAGAGTATCGACTCGGCTGCGAAAAGCTTCAATCCCCTTTTCGGCTTGCTTGGTACGTCTTCTACCTTCAAAAGTAAATGGACGAGTGACAACTCCAACTGTCAAACAGCCCATCTCCTTTGCCACTTCTGCTGCAATGGGTGCTGCCCCTGTTCCTGTCCCCCCGCCCATACCTGCGGTAATAAATACCAAATCAGTATTTTCTAGAGCGTGAGCTATTTCATCCCGCGACTCTTCGGCTGCTTTTTGACCAATTGCAGGATTTCCCCCTGCGCCCAAACCTCTAGTGATCTTCTGTCCAATCTGCAACTTTTGAGGAGCTTTGGCGTTGTTGAGGGCTTGAGCATCAGAGTTTATTGCCCAAAACTCGATTCCAGTAACTTGGCTTTCAATCATGCGGTTGACTGCGTTGCAGCCTCCACCACCTACTCCCATTACTTTGATCTTAGCGACATTACTTGGCACTATTTTATTACTCCTGTTTTCTTCTTTGGGAATTTGAGAACTACTATGACTAGTCTTAAAAGGTATCCCCATTCCGTTACTTAGAGAATTGTTATTTCCTAAAGCTAAGGGCGACTCAGAATTATAGTTAATTTCATTATTGAAAGTACGGACGAGTTTTTTCTCTAAAGACATGGGCTTAAATCAAAGGTTTCCGTGCTCGGTTTTCTTCTAAACAACTTAACTTAGCAGGTTGGCTCAACTTATTATCATCTAAGGAATTTATTCTATATAAAATATTAAAGTTTTCGTAATTATTAAATACATTATTAGAACTATCCTCCAAGAAATTACTGATTCAATTGTTTTCTTTTTCAAAAAAACTCAGGGAAAACACTTAGGTATTTCCCATATTTTTAATGAATTAGTACTTTTGAATTAAATTTACGTTAGGATTACTCAAGTCTATATAAGCAATTTTGTTGTGGTCAACACGATCGCTTAGGTTTTGTAGTTTTAACATAATTTCAAATTGTTTTTCTAATCGTGATGGATTTGTTCCTAAAGAAACTTTGCCAATTTTAGTTTGAAGAAATAAATTACCCGATTGATTCCACCGAACTCGATTGATTTTCAATTCTGGATAAAGAGATATCAATTTGTAAAGCTCGACCCAAGATTTTCGATAATTCGGTTGATAATTATGAACTATCAGCTTGGGTAAAGTGAAATTGCGATCTACGTTGGTATAAAATTTTTGCCCTACCCATTCACCATCAATATCCAGAAAACCCATGTGACCTTCAGAGGTGGCAATGGCTTTGGGGACTCTTTCTTTTAAAGAAATTATTAATTGAGGAGGAGTAATATGTCTGCTAATGTTTGCTACTTCAATTGAAGGTAAAGACTCGATTTTTTGAGTTAAAGTTGGGACATTTATCGTCCAGACCAGTTGAGGATAGTGAAAGTCTAAAACATCATGAATTATTTCCGCACCAACTAGTTGATTACCGTCAATTTGAATTTGCGATCGATCTTTAACTCTCCAAAGAGGCGAGGCGAATAGAAATCCCAGACTCAAAATGCAACCAACCATAAAGCTAGAACGCCACAAAGCAATTCTAGACTGGCGATGTTCTTGAATATCAATTACAGCTAATTTATATTGCAGTTTTGGTGGTGGAAAGCTCGTCATACTAAATCTGGTTGATAAAATGTGATTGTACTAAGCTAACTAGATGACACACTCAAAATAACTCAGTATCTAAGGAGATAGGTAATTTTGGAAGATCCAACATATAGCAGTCTGGGATCATTTATGAAAATAACTAGTAACAAATGACAAATGACATTTAAGACTAATATTTTTCACAACTCAGATAGGATTGCTATATATCGCTCAAATTGCACATAGGATATAATACTGGTCAGTTTTGAATATTTGTTGTCGAAAAATAACTTGGTTTGGCAATCATATTAACCACTGCTTTGGAAAGTCGCTAGTAAGTCGACATACAATATCGACATCTTGAGATCTTATGAGATCGTAACAATTTTCAATCGTCAAGCAATCCTCCAAAGACAAAAGTCATTTGTGGTAGATTAGACTTTAACTATAAGAATCTGTTGTTGTCTATCCCTCTGACTACATTATTTATTATATTTTTAAGCTTATGGTAACGAAGAAAAAAGGACTGCTTCTAGGATCAACCGCCGTAGCACTATCAACAGTAGCAGTTACAGGGGCTGGAATCCATTTGTCTCAAAGTCAGGCTCTAATTCAAAGTGGCCCTAAAGAAACAGTGGATGAAGTTTGGCAGATCATCAATCATCAGTATGTCGATACAAGTTTTAACAATAATGATTGGCTGAAGATTCGCCAAGAATTTGTTAAAGATGCTGCTTACGAAAACCAAGAAGATGCTTACAAAGCAATCCGCGATATGCTAGGTAGGCTAGAAGATCCTTATACCAGATTCATGAATCCTGAAGAGTTTCAGAATATGCGTATTGATACTTCGGGGGAATTGACAGGGGTAGGTATTCAGATTGCGAAAGACGAAGAAACAGACAGACTCATAGTTATCTCGCCAATTGAAGATACTCCTGCGTTTGAGGCGGGAATTTTGGCTCAAGATTTAATCGTTAAAATTGATGGCACTGACACCAAAGGAATGGATGTTAATGACGCGGTAAAACTAATTAGAGGAGAAAGAGGAAGCCAAGTTGTACTTACAATAGATCGCGGTGGTGAAGAAAGCGAGTATAGTATTATTCGAGAAAAAATTGAGATTCACCCAGTTCGAGCTCATGTTAGAGATACTTCTATTGGCAAGGTTGGATATATTCGTTTGACTACTTTTAACGAATACGCCGCTAGAGATATGCAAGAAGCAATTGAATCTCAGGAAAAAGAAGGAGTAGTGGGTTATGTGATGGATCTACGCTCCAATCCTGGTGGTTTGCTTTACTCCAGTATTAATATTGCTCGTATGTGGCTAGATGAGGGAACAATTGTTTCTACGGTAAATCGCAAAGGAGTTAGCGATAAGGAATCAGCAAAAAACAAAGCGTTAACTGATAAACCTTTGGTAGTTCTAGTTGATCAGGGTTCGGCTAGTGCCAGTGAGATACTTTCTGGCGCGCTGAAAGATAATAAGCGAGCTACTTTGCTAGGTACTAAAACATTTGGTAAAGGCTTGGTACAATCAGTTCGCCCTCTAGGAGATGGTTCTGGTTTGGCAGTTACCATTGCTAAATATCTTACTCCCAATGGCACAGATATTAACAAAGAAGGTATTCCACCCGATATTATAGTTGAGTTGAGTGACGAGCAACTACAAGAGCTATATGGTGGGGATCGCTCTAACTTGGGAACAGAATCCGATCCTCAGTTTTTCAAAGCGTTAGAAGTGTTAACCGAAGATCTTCAAGCAGCGAAGTGATTACTAATTACTGATGACTGATTACTGAGGTTTACACTTTCCTGCACGAATTAAACCGATTTTTTTAGCGATTGCTTCTTGTTCGCTTTTAAATCCACCCCATTGTGATTTTTCTGATTGCTTTGGGGTTTTTGCTGATTGTTTCAACTCAACTACTTTACAAGTTTCATCTTCTTGTTTGATGACATACCAAGAGCTTCCATTGCTACTCATAATTTTTTCTGCTTATTTTTGCACAATTCCCATAAAAAAGGGGCTACATAGTTAATAGTTGCCCCTCATTGTTTAATATATTAATCGAGAGTGAAAAAATTATTCGGAATCGCTACTACCAGGATTACGAGAAGGATCGCTAGACAGGAATCCGAAGATAAAGATGCCGATAAAGAAAAATACAGTGATATAAACAGCAATTTTGAGAGTAGCCATTTTAATTTGCTCCTAATAAATTTAAAAAAATGTTGACCAACGACTTTAGCAGGCTTCGCCATGATGAGGCGGAGTCTGCGATCGCTAAATTGAAGGAATTATCTATAGGTATTTTTTGTTCCAGAATTGAACTAAATAACTATTTAGTCAGTGTTTGTTCCAGGCGATCGCCGAGAAGAAACAAAGTAAAATTCTGTCCCATAAACCTGATGTAATTATTAAATCATACCCGAATACCTGATCATAATTCGATTTCTCTAGTGGCAATAAGCTTTAAGCTATTAAATAGAAATACTTTTAGGCAAACATGGCAGATACTAAATCATCAAACTTGTTACGTACTCCTTTATTTGAGTTAGCTCAGTCACAAAAAGCTCGCTTTACGCCTTTTTCTGGCTGGGAAATGCCCGTACAGTTTCAGGGATTGAAATTAGAGCATGAAGCAGTGCGATCGCATGTGGGCATGTTTGATATTTCTCATATGGGCAAATTTACGTTTGCAGGGCGGGGTTTGATTGATGCTTGGCAAAAGTTAGTTCCTTCTGATTTGAGCCGTTTACAGCCAGGAAAGGCAATGTATACGGTGTTGCTTAATCAAGAAGGTGGAATTATTTATGATATTATTTTTTATCTTCAAGATATACAAGAATCAGCCCAAAAAGCCGTTGTCATTGTTAATGCAGGTACTACGGATAAAGACAAGGCCTGGATTTTAAGTCATTTGCAATCTGGCATAACAATGAATGATATATCTCAAGAACAAGCTTTAATTGCTCTTCAGGGGGCGAAAGCTGTTAGCCTTCTTCAGACTTTAGCAACGGAAGATATTAGCGACATGACCGCTTTTAGTCATCGTACAGTCGATATTAATGGTCATGATGCTTTTATTGCTCGTACTGGCTATACAGGAGAAGATGGCTTTGAAATTATGATTGCACCAGAAGCAGCTCAGGAATTATGGCAATCTTTGCTCTCGGCAGGTGTTGTTCCCTGTGGATTGTGTGCAAGGGATACTTTACGTTTAGAAGCTGCCATGAGTCTTTATGGACAAGATATAGATGAGACAACTACACCTTTAGAAGCGGGGCTGAGTTTGGCAGTGCATCTTAAGGATAAAGGAGATTTTATGGGACGCTCCATATTAGAAGAACAAAAATCATCGGGAGTAAAACGCCGTTTGGTGGGGATAGAAATGTCTGGCAGACATATCGCCCGTCATGGCTATAAAGTAATTTATGAAGGAAAAGCCGTGGGGGAGGTTACTAGCGGTACTTTAGCACCAACAATAAAAAAAGCGATCGCCTTAGCATATGTTGCGAAGGATTTGAGTAAGGTGGGACAAGCTTTAGAGATTGAAATTCGCGGTAGATTATATCCTGCAACAGTGGTGAAAAAGCCGTTTTATCGCTCTCCTCATAAATAAATTAAAATCACAAAAATATTGGCGTGCATAAAAATTGGATTTGTCTCCTATTTAAAAGTAACAACCCAAACAAGACAATATAGAGACTTTTAAAATGATATCTAACAACCGCATCCAATCATTATTCTTAGCTTTGTCCGCGATCGCCAGTACTACTGTAATGGCTGTACCTCAAGCCAAAGCAGTTTCTTTCCAAGAGCAACAAGTCAGCCAAGATGAATTCGCCGTAGTAGCAGTACCGTTTGGTTATCATGAGCATCGCTTGGAAATCATCGAACAAATTCCTGGTGAAAGACAATGTTGGCAAGAGTCTGGCTCTGCTCCTGTAAAATTAGACTTATTACTGCTTGATTTTGACCATACTGATAGCTGCCGTCGCATTATTAATACTAATGGTTATACTCTCCGTTTGAATGGCGAAGATGAACGAGTAGCTCATATAGTTAAAATAGTTCAAAACAACGATGAGCTTCAATTGGTAGCGTTTCATAAAGATCCTTCTCAACCCAGTATCGTGATAGGTAGAACTAACGGTTTAACTGATGGAGCAATGAAAATTATTCTTGATCCTGGTTGGCAGATTACAAAAAGAGTTCACCAAGGAAAAACCATTGACCATCTTTATCTAAGTGGCAAATCTGGTTCAAATACCTACTCTGCAAGTTCGAGTCCTGCTGTTACTCCAGGTAAAGCAGCGACTTCTACAACTAATTCAAGTACTGCTGCTACTCAAGGAAGCTCTGCTCAACCTCAAGTTAATCCTAATACCTTAGCCAACAGCGTTGACCGAATCTACAACAGCATTGTTAGTCCTATCTTACGCGATTTATCTAAAGGTCAATCTAATCAGTAACGTTGAGCTTTTGGGATAGACGATGTTTAGCTAGGTACAGAAGAATGATCGACGAGCTAAAAGTAAGTGATTCTAAATCTACAGGCTCTGGGCTAATTAAACATAAAATTTGGAATCACCTGCTCTATAATTCGGCAACTTTTATTGATAACTAACTAAAAACTACCGACAATTAATTATTCAAACTACTTATAAAAGTAAATTATAAAACAAAGATAGATATGGCGATCGCTGTATCTATCTTTGGCGTTTGTAAACTAGGGTGCGATTTAGTTAAAAATCAGGCAATCTTATATTTAAGGAATCAACTTGTTAGTAAAGGCTACTGCTCCGCTGATGATTTTGGCTAAAGCATTGGGTGCTTCTAAAGGTAAATTGTGTCCTCCTGAAACTACTACTTTGGTAGCATTGGGCATAGCTTCTTGCTGTTTATTGAGGTCTTCAATGCGGTTGAAGTTACTTTTGTCGCCATAGACTAGAGTAATCGGTACTTTAATTTTTTTGAGTATGCTTAAGTAGCGCGATCGCCCAATACCATTTAAGCTAATACCAGCTCTAGTGCGTAGCAAAGGTTCCCAACGCCACCTTACGCCACCTTCACAGGGTTCGGTAATTCTTTCGGCTAACATCATTGCTAAAGCGGGAGAAAT
>CAKZYI010000901.1 GCA_937884735.1 uncultured Pleurocapsa sp. | reverse complement strand
CCTATTTTTCGTATTGCGAGCATAGAAGAAGCCGATTTAATAAGTAATTTAATACATTTGGAAGAAGAAGATATTGTTTACTGTGTTGAAGCAGAAATGAATAGTAAAACCAATGAGCAAGTATTTTACGTTGTGGCACAAGAGGTAACTATCAAAAAAGGTACTGTATTTTATTATGAAAGAGAAAAATTGCAGGAAAATAAACGTATTGCAAGCTGGATATAAATAACTAATTAAATGAATTAAATTTAAACAACTTATACTAGTTTAATAATTAATAAGGAATGATTTAGAGACGATCTACAATTAAAAATAATGCGGAATTACTTGTAATAAATATGGTTGCTACCACCAAACAACTTGTAACGGATTCATGGATAAATGCCAGTTGGGATCGATACGTTGAACAGATTGAGCATCCCTCTTGTACTAAAGCAAAAGGCTATTATTACAATGATAGATACAGAATTGAAACGACTCCCATAGGTAACGAACATTCTCAGGATCATTCTATTATCAATCACGCAGTTTATCTTTATGCCACTTTTAAAGGTATTCCTATGACAGGAAAAAACAACTATAGCTTTCGCCAGTCTGGTTTAAGAGAATTTCAGCCCGATCTTTCTTTATACGTAGGCAACAATGCCAGTGCTATCCCTTGGGGAGTTGGAGTTGTTAGTTTAGATGATTATCCCGCACCCGATTTAGTAATTGAAGTTTCCAATACTTCTTTGTCTGATGACTTGGGAGAAAAGAGATTAATGTACGAAGATGTGGGGGTAGCTGAATATTGGGTGGTTGATGTAAAGGATGTAAAAGTAATTGCTTTTACTATCCAAGATGGCGGTAGTAAAAGAATTAATGAATCTCAAGTATTGACAGGATTAAAAATTGATATTTTGACTGAAGCATTACAAAAAAGTCGCACTAGCAACCACACAGAAGTTGCTGGATGGTTGCTACAACGATTTCAGGCTGAGTGAAAAAGCGATACCTTTGGCTAGGCTTTGCTAACCGCATAAGTTTTATTTAAATGTTTGTGTACATATATATTTTGGTGAATTATATTTAGACAGTTAAACAAGATTGATTTAAAATTTAGTGCAATTATATAAACACTTCACAGCAAATAATATTCAGCTTGAGCCATTTCCATTTAGAAGAGAGCTATCAATGGAGTCCTATCTAATAGAAAATGAAAGTATTTTAGGTTTAGACAACGATATATTTTCTGAAGTAGAAATCATTGAAGCAGAATTAACTTTAAAAGAAGGAAGAAAAAGCAAAGATACAGATGGCAGAATTGATATCCTTGCTAGCTACGCGCAGGAGTATTTAGCGATTGTCGAATTGAAAATAGGGCAATTACAAGAAACACATTTATCACAGTTAGAAGATTATTTGCAGAGTAAAAATAATTTACTAGCTCAATTTTCCAATTTAATCGAAGAGAATTTGCGCGAACAGCCAAAATAGCTGGGAGTTTTAGTTGGCACTTCTATCGATCCTAACTTAGTAGACAAAATCAACAATGGACATAAAACAAACGATAATGTGCAAATTGCTGCTTTGACAATACAAAGATATAGAAGTAGTGATGGTCAAATATATGTTGTTACTGAACCATTTTTTAATAGCCGTATCTCGGCAAGAGACACTACAAATTATCTGTTTAATGGAGCTACTTTTGGAAAAGGTAGATTAGTACTAGAGATAATTAAATCCTATGCAGATAGATATCCACAAACAAGTTATAGCGAATTAGATGCTAAATTTCCTCGCAGTTTACAAGGGAATAGGAAAACTTTTTCGCTGTTAGATGAAGCTTTTAATATTTTTAATCAAAAGGGTCATAAAAGACACTATATTAACCCCAACGAGCCAATAAAATTGTCCGACTGTGAAATTGCTGTTATCAATCAGTGGAGTATTGGAAATATCAACTCGTTTATAAACTGTGCCAGAAAACATGGCTATGAGATAAGCGGAGTTAAAAATTAACTAGCAAATCTACAATCAGATGGAGTCTAATACTTTGTCTAATTAGCTTAAAGCTTAGAGCTTATAGCTCGGGCGAAGTCCCTTTATCGTGAAAAGGACAGACAGGTTTAGATTCATCATCTGGCTTCCAAGCGTCGGACATATAAAAATAATTTGGCTTGAGGATACGGTTATCAAATTTGAGAGGATATACTTGCGTTAGCAAGCCAGAAAGAGGCGGCACTATCCAACCCCAGTCTGCATGGATTGGACGCTGACATTTTTTTTCTTCTTCCATGAATTCCATAAAGTAGTCAGTCATGGAGTGGTGATCGATTAGTCTGACACCTTGTTCTTTAAAGGAGTGCAATACAGCAACGTTTAATTCGATTAATGCCCGATCTTTCCAAAGAGTATCATTGCTACTGCAATCTAAGCCCATTTTTTCAGCAATAGTAGGCAGCATGTTATAACGATAGGTATCGCTAAAGTTACGTCCGCCAATTTCTGTACCCATATAAAAGACATTGAAGGGCGAGCAGGTATAATGTACTCCACCTAACTCTAGGGACATATTACAGACTGCGGGGAGGACATACCATTTTAGACCCAAATCTTTAAACCATTCATAGTCAGGATGAACTAAAGCGACATCAAGAATAATTTCTGGAGGAATATCAAACCATTTGGGTTCTTTTCCTGGTAATTGAATAACTAAGGGTAAATAATCAAACTGAGTACGATTTTCTGGCGATCGCCATCCTAATTCTAAAGCTTTTTCGGTAAATTCTATATTGGAGGGATCTCCCAGAATTGAACCATCCGCTAACTGATATCCTGCATAGCTTAGTAGTTGGGAATTCCATAGTCTTCTACCGTCAGGCTTGAATGCCGTCATTAATGCTCGTAAGTCGCCGTAATAGGTTGCAATTTTAATATGGGCTACCAAGGCGGAAAACATCTCTTCTTCCGTTTCCAAATGTCGCATATTCCTAATCTGGAGGCTTTGCCAGAAATACCGCCCGACACATCGGCTACTATTGCGCCACGCTAGTCTAGCACCATAGCTTAACTCATCTAATGTATGTTCGTAAGTTCCAGTTTCGGCGATCGCTTTTTCGACTTCCTGCCAACGGGGTAAAAAGACTTCTAGTAGTCCTCTTTCTACATAACACTGCTTGAGATAAGCTTCTGCTTCTTGGGCAACCTCTCTAATAGGCTGGACATCAAAACTATGGCTTTCAATACTTTTAATGCCTTTTGCCACTTTTATTGCAGCTCGTTTGGGGGGTTTGGCGTTACCTTCTTCGTCCAGTTGGGAGGAGAATAATTCCTGACGAATGGCTTCTTCAACCCATCCCGCATCTAGTAAATGTGATCGCACTGCATCCATATAGCCTGGAGTACCACAAAGAAATGCGGTCGCGCCTTCTCGATAAGAATAATCTTGCTTTATCTTCTGGGGGGTTAATCTTCCCTCGATACGGGTAGAATTTAAATTCACCTTTAAGTTAGGAAATTTTTTTTGCAAAAAGTCTAATTCAGTTTTAAAAACAAAATCTTCTGATTGGGGTGCAGACCAGTCTAAATAAAAAGTACGGGTATCTTTACGACTAGCTAAAGTACGCATCATAGAGATAGCGGGAGTAATACCAATTCCCCTTGCGAAAAAGTATACTATTGGCTCATCTTTTAAAATATATTCTCCACGAGGATGAGAAATGCGGAATAGGGAATGTTCGTCAGCGCGATCGCACAACCAACGAGAGAATAAGCCCATTTCCTCTCTTTTTACCGTAATTTCGTAGCGTTTATTTTGGTCGGCATTGGAAGATAAGCTATATGCCCTTGATACCCATACTCCGTCTACTCGCCCTTGGATTAAAATATGTTGTCCTGGTTTACAGGATAAAACAGGCTCGCTTACAGGACGAAACTGAAAACGATATAATCCTCTTCCTAGATCCTGCTTTAATAGCATCTCAGCTACATCCAAATTAGCCGAACCCAGCATTTCTTCTACCAAAGGCTGACAGCCACCACAAATCATGGTTATTTGAGTTTCTTCGGCAATTTTTTCCAAAGTATCGAAACCACCTGCAATCATTTCTTGTAGTTGACCACAGGTAGCTTGAGTACAGTTACAAACAATACTTTTAGGACCGATGAGGTTAGATACTTCTTCAATTTGTAGCTCTCCCAACTCTCGAAATAAGTTGATTTGCCAACGAGGAAGAGCTTTTTGCTGAAACATCAAATTGTTGGCTAGTCTTCTACCCAACCATGTCCCCTGTACAGACATCCCAACTAATTGGTCGTCTTTAAATTTAAGGATACGTTGACCGCCCCGATCTGTTTGATACTCTACAGATTCCGCATTGCTAACATCGCCGTTTTCCCATTTCCACTCTACAGTACGATTATCTAAAGTGCGAACTCCTGTCAAAATGCGATCGTCACTTTGTAGCATTCTAGTTGTCAAGGCAGGTTGACCATTCAAAGTTCCTTCACTAATGGTTAAAATTCCTTTAAAAGGGAGAATGTAGACATTAACAAAGTCCAAGACATGGTTTTCTAACCAAGTACCCTAAGAAGTAGTACCTCTTCCCAACCATTTCCCTGAAGATTGATAAATGGGTAATTCAGTCCCGTTGTAGCTGTTGATTAGAGCCAGCCAAGCTCGGACAGTTTTTTCTTCTATTCCTCTGAGGCTAAGATCGTAAAGTACCGTCGAGCGGGGTACATCAACATACTGTACCTTCCAAGGTAAATCGGCAAGGATTTTTGCTAAATACTGCCCTAAACCTGCAATAAATTCATCAAAATCTATTGAACCATCTTGATTGGTATGTGCTTTGTCAATTAAAGCTTCTGCTTCTTCCTGACTGTATGCTAGCTCAGTCAGATAAGCAAACATCTCATCTTGATCTAAGTCTCCACTGCGGTTTTTATCGATCGCGTTAAAACATCTTCTCGCAAACCCTACACCATCTAAATTACGCTCTAAAACGGTAGAAATTTCTTGAGCTAAATCTATTCCTCCCAACTGCCTTGTACCTGTTAATACTTTAGGAGGTTTCTCGTCGTTAGTACCTGCAATCCACCTGTACACACCTTCGGCAATATCTTCTGGTGCTATCCAAGGAAGAACATTATCAACCAGAGGTAAAGAAAGAGTGCGACGAAACTTGATTTCTTTTTTAAAGTTAAGTAAATCAGAGAATACAGGGGCATGACGCAATATCAAAACATCCAAATCAGAATTATCGATTATTTCCCTGGCTCTTGATAGTCCTTGCTCCAGACCACTATTTTTGGCTGCACTAGGGGCAATCCAAGCTAATTTTTCGATCTTTAACTCTTGGGCAATCTTGGTTACTGCACCAGCAAGATATATTGCGTTGGAGAAATCAGCAGGGGTAATAAATACTACCATAGAGTAGCTGTCTGCAATATCAGTTAGATCTTGTTCTAAGTCACTTACCTGAATTGCTCGGAACATACCAGCAGCGTTTTGAAGTAGATTAACTAGCTGTTGTGCGGGTTCATAGTTAGGTTGGGAAAAAACAACTACCTTTTTCTCTACAATTAGCTGAGTATCCATAGTATGGTTTTTAGGATTAATTTTAAAGATGCTTTTGCTATGGATTGTAGATGCTGGTTATAGCTTGCTGGTAAACTACAGATAATTTTTATAAACGTATAAATTTGTCAGCAATTAAAAATTGAAGCTAGAACCCAATTCAATTCCCGTCAAACTTCTATCTTCTTGTTCAACAAGCCTCAATTTTTATCAATAGATTTAGACAAAAAGCTAAACGTATTACTTATCACTGTACTATGTCTACATCACAACCACCTGATTTGACCTTGGAGCAAGCTGTTCAAATCTTAAAATCATACGATCGCGCTCAATTAACCAATACCGAATCGTTAATAGAATTAAAAGAACTCCGCAATAGTTTATTGTTAATCGCCAAACTATCAACCTCACAAAATATAGGAATTTGCGCCGATAACTTTGAGCAAGGCTTTGCAGCTTTGAATAATTATTTAGCAGCTTTTGGCTATCAAATTAATTTGAAAAAAGATAATACTGCTCAAATTTCTAAACCAACTTATCTCAAATTTAGTAGTCAAAAAATGTCCTATTATTCAGACCAATATATAGGAGAATATCGAGGTGTTCTTATTTCTTGCCAAGGTGAAGACGATCTAATTACTGGAACATATGGTCACTTTCCTCTGGATTTATTTTCTTAAGGCGATCGATCGCTTGAGGAAAAGAAGATTAGTCTTAACGTGTCTCATACTAAAAAATATGCCCTGTGGGACTTTTAAAAGTCTCAGCCCCCTCTAATCTCCCCCAAGCTTGAGGGAGAAAATTAATCATCTCTACAAGTTGCACATCGCGTAAAAAATATTTTTCAATACAAATAGCTATAGATATTGTTAACCCGAACTTACGTTAACTAAGATAGCGATCTCTGCTGGCTTATTTTTAATCCATTTTCGAGATTGTGTGACTCGCCAAGAAAAGTTTAATTAGATGTTTGCACAGGTACACTTATAAATAGGCAATGCATTAAAGCCAATTACCAATCAAAGTGTACGTTCCCCAATAGTAAGGAGCAAAATAACCTTCCCTTTGAGACAAGACAAGCTGTGCCTGTCGCAAAGCTTCTGCTTTGCTGTTACCTAGTGTTAATTGCTGATAAAATTCAGTCATCAAAAGTGTAGTCGCGCGATCGTCTGCTCGCCATAATGTAGATATTGCTGTACGAGTACCTGTTCTAACGGCTAATCCTGCCAAGCCTAAAATAGCTCTATTATCTCCCCTGGCTGTTTCGCAAGCACTCAAAACTAGTAACTCTAGCGGATTTTGCCCTTGGTTACTGGCAATTTGCACAATAGACTGCTATTCATTTGCTTTAATACTATCTTGATAAGCGACCAAAAAAGTTGCTTCGGGATCGGAACTAAAAATGCCGTGGGTTTTCCAATGAATAGCGGAAAAGTTATTTTGCTCTAATTCTTGTTGAATATTGGTTTGAGTAAAAGCATCATTTAGTAAGGGATTATTCGTATCAATAATTGTTGAAATTTCGGTCAATTCTTGCTCGACTTGTGCGATCGCATCAAAGTTGATGCCTTCTATAGTCTGGGATATTTCCACTCCAAGAGTTAGTTCTTTTATAGGTTTAGCTGATTTTGCAGGGGCGAATAGTTCAATTTTTGGGCTAATGGCAATGGCTTATTCTTTTTCAAT
>CAKZYI010000900.1 GCA_937884735.1 uncultured Pleurocapsa sp. | reverse complement strand
AGTAAAGACCGCTGATAGTGACGATTTGACCATCTCCAATTTTGTCAATGGAGTCTTGAATTTTGTTGAGTGCCTTAATTCCTTCTGTAGTGTATGTATCTCTACCATCAGTAATGGCATGAATACACACATCATTTAAGTCGTGAGCTTTAGCTAACTGTAGTAATCCGATCAGGTGCTTTAAGTGGGAATGAACTCCACCTTCCGAGCATAGACCGATCAAATGTAACTTGCCGCCTACAGCGTTAGCTTTGGTGCAAGCATCAACCAAAGATTGATTTTCCAGTATCGCGCCGTCTTCGACTGCATCAGATATGCGTACTAATTCTTGGGGAACTACTCTACCTGCGCCTAAGTTGAGATGTCCTACTTCTGAATTACCAATAAGCCTCTGTTGACTCGCGGTGACCCCAACCATCTAGGATAGCTAGCACCACTGGAGATACAGGTGCTTGAACCATAATTGTTACCTTTTAATAATCGCTGGCACATTGATAATAGCATCGCGAACCACATTAGTTCGACAGTATTTATTGGGATTTTATGATAGTTCTTACTTTGTAATCTTTAATTTACTCTAATTTACTCGACACCGCCCTGAGTTGAGCCGAGCTTTTTCTTGCCTTTGGGCGATTACAGCCTCTAAATCTGGTCTGCCCGTCAATTTTAATCGCCAATCTGCCCATATACCATAAATCCAATCTGCGATCGCTCCAACCACAGGAATTTTGGTAACGGCGTATACCCATCCCATTCCTAACTCTTCATAAACTCGGCGAAATACCTCGACATTTTTGATAGTACTACCATCAGGCAGAATCGCATGTATTCTTCCCATTGCTGTGGCAAAATCTATATTGGCATTGCTTTGAGGATCGTAATTTTCGTCAGCAATGTCGACAAAATCAACAATTCCACTACCTCGGTCTTTTTTGGTTAGAAAATTGACCTCTCTAACGCAAAGGGGACATTCACCATCATATAGAAGCTTGATTTTCCAAGATGGCTTTTTTGGCTGTTTATTTATAGATTTGGAAGTCATGAAGGTTATGTTGCTTAATATTTAAAATATATTAAATAAAATTTATTTTTAATTGGCGTTAAATTATGAAATCAAAGTAGTAAGCTCGCGCTCAAATATGAATTCGCTGTAATCGGCTATGGTGTCCAATCCAACGCGATCGAAAAACAACTCAAGGGTCAACCAAACACCCACTCTAAAAACCAATTTCTTCCACTTGACGTTCATTGCATCCAACCTGTCTGCCAGGCACCTGCGTCATCACTGTTACTAAAGTTAACAATTAACGCAATAAAACGCAACAAAGTTTATTCTCTAGCAAAATGTACAAAGATGAGTTTTGGATTGCATCTATTGATAAATGGTTGATTTGAATATATTCAATAGACTTGTTTGAAAGCGATCGCTAAAACAAAGAGTAAAAGATCGCAGTTACCTCTATTACTCATTACTCATTACTCATTACTTATTATTAGTTTATTGGTTGACAAACGATACAAAGCGCGCTCCTTGTCAAGAATCCCTATTGTCTATCAAGAATTTACTAAGTTATTAAGCCTATTTTAAAAGATGCTTGGAATGCAAATATTTTCTACTAAAATATAGGCTTCTAGAAAGAAAACATAAAACCCTGACAAATAAACTAAGAGCAAAGATACAATTGCAAGTAGAAAAAGCATAGCTGCTTGGTACTAATGACATACACCACCAAAGAATTAATCAAGATACTCGATCGCGAATTAAAAGAAAATTGGAAAGGAAAGCGTGTTGTTTTATCTTCAGCACAGCGGCTCAACGATCCTGTTGTAGCAAAAGCTCTAAATATGGATCAGGTAAACAAAGTATTTGCTTATCGAGACTTTCGCACCCAGATTCATGAATACCAACAAAATCATCAGGTTTCGGGTATTGTATGGCGTACCTGTACTTTTGAACAGCAAAGTATTACCTACCCAGAAGTTCACAATCAATTAGTACCCATTCGAGGAGATAAAGAAATTTTGGTGGCTGCTAGACAAGAGATTCTAGATTTTTGGTATCAAACTACAGAAAAAATGAAATTTTGGCTGGTAAACAACAGCACCGCCAACAACAAAAGCCATCATCAACCAATCAGCTTTGAATATCTTCAAAAATTAGTCAAGCAAACAGAGTGGGCAGAAGTTGACGCAGCTCGCACCGAGATTTATCTTGGTTTGTGTTGGGGAGATCCTCAAGACCATCAATACCAATGGGCAAAACCCAAATCAGGCTGTGATCGCATTATTGCGACTGTATCTGAGCCGAGTGCGATCAAGATATAGTATCTAGTAAATTATGGTTTATCTGATTTAATTTTTAAGTCCCAAAATATATGCCTCAACAACATGCAGTAGGAGTAATTCAAACTCTAGGCTTTCCTGCTGTCTTAGCTGCATCTGATGCCATGTTAAAAGCTGGTCGTGTCACCTTGGTTTATTTTGACAAGGGAGAAAGCGGTACTTTTGTAATTGCGATCAGAGGTCCAATTTCTGAAGTTCGTCCTTCTATGGATGCAGGATTAACAGCAGCAGAAAATACTTTTGGTGGAAAAGTGACGACCCATTATACTGTCCCCAATCCGCCAGATAATGTGGTTGCAGTCTTACCCATTGCCTATACCGAAGAAGTAGAACAGTTCCGCTTTTAGGTCATTTTTTAGACTGAATCAAGTATATTCAAAAAATAAAGCGCTTTCAGCTTAAATTAGAACTCGTATATGTAATCTAAAATATAGAATT
>CAKZYI010000899.1 GCA_937884735.1 uncultured Pleurocapsa sp. | reverse complement strand
GGCATGAACGTGCTGGTCGCCTACTGCGGTACGGATAAATTTACCACCAGACTTATTCCAAGCATTTTCAAAGCCCAAGTTAGCCATCACAGTAGTAACAATAGTATTGTCGGGTAACTGATGGTTGTTTCGTAAAGCTTGTCCCCAAAAATAGAGAATATAGTCTCCGTTAACAACCCGACCACTGCCATCAACCGCCATAAGTCGATCTGCATCACCATCAAAAGCAAAGCCCATGTCTGCATTATGGTCAACAACAGCTTGTTGTAAAGTGGCTAAGTGAGTCGAACCGCAATTGACATTAATGCGATCACCATCTGCAACATCATGAAGAGCAATAACTTCTGCACCCATTGCTTTAAAGACATCAGGAGCAATATTGACTGCTGCACCCCAAGCCAAGTCTAGGACAATTTTCATGCCTGTCAAATGCTTGTCTGTACCAAAAGGTTTTTTCATAGCATCGACATATTGACTTAGTAAATCTGGGCGATAGTACTGTTGACCCCAATTAATAGAAGCATAAAGTTTTATCTCATGATTTTCTAGCTGTCCGCGAATACCAGCTTCAATTTGAGCTTGCACTAAAGTAGATAGTTTTGTACCATTTGCGCCAAACAGTTTGATACCATTATCTTCTGGAGGATTGTGGCTGGCAGAGATCATCACCCCTCCCATTGCCTCAGTAATGCTAGTCAAGTAAGCTACAGCAGGGGTGGGACACAAACCCAAATTCCATACTTCTACCCCCGCAGCAGCTAAACCTTCAGAAATTGCCATTGCCAAAGCGTTGCTAGAGTTTCTAGAATCTTGACCCAAAATAACAGGTGCAGATAGATTACCTAATGTTTGTAAAATCTGTCCTGTCCAAAAGCCTACTCTGGCAGCTAAACCAGGATTTAGTAGTTCTTTTTCCCCCACTTTTCCGCGAATACCATCAGTACCAAATAAACGAGTCGATGGTAGATTCACGCGGCTAATAGTATTATTTAGCATAATAAATTGTCCTAAAAATTGAGAATAAGATTGATTTAAAATATTAGACTTAAGCATTGATATGGAGATGTTTAATATATGAGACGGAATTAATTTATTGTGTGCCTGACTAGCTAGCTATTCCAAGTCGAAAAATATTTTTAAACTATCGATACTAAATAAAATTAATGACGGCGTGGAATTCGCTTACGAACTTATACCTAAGTATGTCCTGTAAATTATCAAATCAGGTAAAGCAGAGATAAACTTTGTATTAAAGTTGTAACTAACGCATACTATATTAAATGCCTAAATACAATGAATAAAAAAATCAACAGCTATTTGCTTGCGGTGGTTTGTAAATAGTTCTTGTGATATCTCTATCTTTTAAAAGAAATATATCTAAAGCCTTCAATCAAAAAGGACAAATTATAGTGTCTTTTCTATTAGACGTATTTTGCTTTGAACGCTCGAAGCGCGATCGCGCTTTTGGCGAGTACTAATCTGCAATAATTTAGCCCAGATTACTAATGGACAATTGATAATTGATAATTGACAATTATTTAATTAGCTTAAAACAGATGGGAGGAGTATCTCTTTCTCTTCGTGAACGAAGAAATAAATAAACAGAAGTTTTTCCTTAATTTCAATCCTCATGCACTCTTTGGATTGAAATTAAGGATACACCTTCGGATAAATTGCGGCTACGGTCATTCATTAAGCTTTTGAAGTTTCCTCAAAAGACGTGACCTCAACTATGCGCCTTACTTCTGGTTATGCTTGGGGTATCCGTGATAGACACGGAGCAGTAAGTATTCTTTAGGGCTTTTTTTAAGGAGAGTTAATTGTCCATTGTCCATTGTTGAAAAATCTTTGATTAGGATTTGCATCTGGGCTATAGATATAGATAGACCAACTTCGGAATACTTTATTTGTTCATGTATAGCATTACCTATTAAGGCTTTGAATCCAGAACATATCTAATTACTTTCATCCTTTATCCCTGAAAAGCAAGATAAGATTAATAATCTCTGTAGAAATTTAGCAGGAATTAAAGTCAATAATAATTTGGTTAAGAAGACAGAATCAATTCAAAACCAATAAATATCTTATGAAGAATTTTTTGATAATGGTCTACTTCTAGTTTTAATTAATGGTATGGCAGTTAAAGCAAAAATTAGGACGATTAAAAAATATCAGGCAATTCTAAAGGATAACGCAACGCGCTGCCTCGCAAAGTAAGGCGTTGCTGTTCGTCGCAACTAATGCTGACCTAGCAAAGAAAATTAAGGGTGTCCTAACTATAGTTCGATAGTTATAGATATGCTTATGTAAATTTGAAATAAAAAACAGCCTAACCAGAATTAGTTAGGCTGTCAATTTGTTACAACTTATAGCTAATAATTAAACATATTCAAAACTAGTGCTATTAAGATTGAGTTCCAAAAGATTGACATCTTGAACAAAGCCAACTATTTCTCTAGAAGAACTTAGGATACCAACTCCAGAACCAACTTGAGTATTAGATCCCAGTACAGTATTAGAACCAAAAACTCTCAGGCTATAGTCACTGGCACTACCTTTGAGCTGAATGGTGTCTTCATGACGATTAAAATCTTCAATAACTGCTACATCCAATAGACCAGTGGCAACACCATAACCATAGTAAATCGCATCAGCATTTCCTAGAACAAAGGTGTCTTTACCCGCACCACCGTTGAGAATATCAAAAAAAACAAAAACAGGAGTTGAACTAACAAAAACAACAACGATAAGAACATCATTGACAGAAACAACG
>CAKZYI010000898.1 GCA_937884735.1 uncultured Pleurocapsa sp. | reverse complement strand
GCAAAGCAGACTTGAGACGCTTTGCGTCTGTGGGTCGCACCAAAATATCTTCTCGTAGGCTAATTCTTTTGGCTGTTCTAATTCTGGTGGTAGTTGAAATCTAACGGTAGTATTGACTTCAGCGATCGCACTAAATTGCGATCGCGAGATCGTATTAGAGGAAAAGATTGCTAGCAGACTTGTAGTTTATCTGCACTAACGAAATTTACTTTGGGTTCTACTGTATAAGTTACACCGCGATATTTTCTTACTTCGGTATTTGCTTGAGATTCGATGGTTTGAACGGGAACGCGAACTTGGTATTTTTGCCCTTTAAAGCTGGCTGTTTGTTCGGTAGCTACGGTTTGAACTCTGTTGTTGGAAGCAGAATAGACTTGACCCATGAAGCGTAGTTGCATTGTTTTAATACTCCTTGAATGATTTGCGTTCTGTGTTTGAACTTGTACTGTAAGCATGATGGCTTTTTTATTCGAGAAGTTAAATAGGAGAAATTCAGGTGTTTGTTCTGGTGTTTTCTCAGCTTGTTCGGAGTTGCAGAATATTAGGTAAATCTGAAAAGCTAGAGCAAACTAAAATACTTTTTGCAGTAATAGTGCCAAGAAGCTGTAGGATTTGAGATTAGCTGGATAGAGAAGTAAGAATAGTGAACTATTATAAATATCTATGTTTGAGCTTGTTTATTAGTGGTAATATGTGCAGCCACGTAGAAGCTCAAGTACTAATAGACGGCACGACTGATACAACTTTAGAATCTATAAATAATCAAATTACTATTAATAATGGCGATCGCCTTGGGAATAATTTATTTCATAGTTTTGGTGAGTTTTCTGTTCCTGAAGGTGGTTCGGTAAACTTCAATAATGCAGTAGAAATTGAAAATATCTTTTCTCGCGTAACGGGAGGCAATATATCTAATATCGATGGTGTATTGGGTGCTAACGGTACGGCAAACCTATTGTTAATCAATCCTGCGGGAATTATTTTTGGTGAGAATGCCAGTTTAAATATAGGCGGATCGTTTTTAGCGACTACTGCCGATAGTTTATTATTTGAATCGGGAGAATTTAGTGCGGTAAATCCTCAAGCTGCGCCTTTACTAACAATTAATCGTCCCATTGGTTTGAACTTTGGCGAGCAACCTGGAGATATTATTAATCGTGCTTCAAGTAATGGTTTAGAAGTTGCTTTAGGACAAAACATTAGTTTAATAGGCGGAAATATTAATCTAGAAGGAGGTTTATTAGTAGCACCAGAAGGCAAAATAACTTTAGGTGGGTTGAATGGTAGAGGAGAAATCGGTATCGCTCCCAGCAACAACTTTACTTTTACTGAAGAAGTAGTTAAAAGCAATGTGTTTTTAAATCGACAAGCAGGTGTAGATGTTCGGGGTGCAATAGGTGGTTCAATTCAAGTTAATGCTAATAATCTAAATATTACTGAAGAGAGTATTTTTTTAGCAGGCATACCAATTAATTCAGGTTCGGTAAATGCTCAGTCGGGGGATATTAATCTCAATCTCAATAATTTAGTAGCTTCGGGAAATTCACAAATTCGCAACCAGACTTTAGGTACTGGCAATGCAGGAAATATTAACATCACCACAGGAGCATTGGATTTTATTGAAGGTTCGGGTATTGTTGCTAGTACTTTTGGTCGAGGTAATGCAGGAGATGTAAATGTTGATGCTACAGGAGATGTTACTTTTGACCGAGATTTTGGTGGCATCAATACTAATGTTGGTTTGCAGCGTAACGATACGGTAATTAAAGATGCAGTTGGAAATGCAGGAAATATTAATATAGAGGCAAAATCTTTTTCTTTAACAAATGGTGCGCGTTTAGTAAGTAAAACAACAGGAGAAGGAAACGCTGGCAATATCGATCTAAGTGTAAGTGAGGATGTCTTTATTGAAGGAGAAGGATTTACACCCATAACTATAGATGATTTTACCTTTGTATTTGCGTCAGGAATTTTTACTCAGGCTACTTCTGATAGTTTGGGGAATGCAGGAAATATTACAGTTGATGCCAGAAACTTTCGGTTAGACAACAAAGCTATTATTGCTACCGAAAGTTTTACCATAGGTAATTCTGGCAGCATAGCAATTAATACCAAGGAAAATATTTTTATGGGAAGTGGATCGCTGTTATTTACGGTGATACAAGGCATAGGAGAAGGGCGAGCGGGAGATATTTTTCTCACTGCTAAAAATTTAGATACGATCGATGGTCGTATCTATTCAGACAGCAATAGCATAGGAAACGCTGGCGATATTGAAATAAATGTTTCCCAAAACTTGACCCTGCAAGATGGAAGTAAAATTAATAGTCTATTAAATCCAAGTGCAGTTGGTAACGCAGGCATCATCGAAATTAATGTTTGCGATCGCTTATCGATAGAAGATAACACTATAATTTCCACCTCAGCAGAATCTAATGCAGTTGGTAATGCAGGAAATATCGCAATTAATGCAGGCTCTCAAACAATAACTGACAGTATTATTATCGCTGATTCACAAGCGCGGGGTAGTGCGGGAAATATTAATATTACGGCAGAGGAAAATATTATATTGCAAAGTACTCCTGGGGGAAGTCTATCCAGAATAGTCACTGGTTTGGACAGAGATGTAAACGCTGATGGAGTCGTAGAGTCAGCAGGAGTAGGAAATGCAGGAAATATTAATCTGTCTGCCGAGCGAGTCGATCTAGATGATGGTGCTTTCATCATTAGCGATAT
>CAKZYI010000897.1 GCA_937884735.1 uncultured Pleurocapsa sp. | reverse complement strand
TGACTTTAACTCGTTTCTACTTTTCTAATCAAATTTTTCTTTTGCGTAAGTCCTAATTAATAATGAGTTTTCTTAAGAATTGCGTTTAATGGGTAATATTCTAGCTTTAGCTTGAGTTTCATTAACCGTAACTAATGCACCCGTTTCTAATTCCGTTCCAAACTGTTTTAAAGCACTTAATACTATCTCGCTCAATTTGTCAGGAAAAACATCTTGAGTTCTAACCTAAATTATGCTCCGTGTATTGGCTTCAGATATTGCTAACAATGTGCCAAAATCTAAGTCATGAGTAAAAACCATGTAATCATTACTGACAGCCCAAGCGCAGCCTGTGAAGCAGGCAAGTCGCGTCTAAGCGACGCTCTGGGCGCATACGCCCTGCATAGTCGAATCTTTAGCTTTAATATCGCCAACAGTAGACCAGTGTACTGCTTCGTAACCAGCAGTTTTGAATACAGATACTCAAGTAGGAGAGGTATATTCATGTCGATGACAATTTTCATGACATAGCCAAAGGTACTTCAACCTCCTCTGTACGCCACGCAGCATAAGATAAAGCTTGATAGAGGTCGTCAATTTCCAAATAAGGATAAGCTTTGAGGATTTCTTCTAAAGTGTGTCCTGAAGCCATCAAACTGACAACTGTTCCTACGGTAACTCGCATATCTCGAATACAGGGTTTCCCACCCATTATTTCAGGATTAAAAGTAATTCTATTCAAATTCATATTATTATTTTTTATTTTAATTTATAGATTGAGTGTACTACTGCGATCGCATTATTATTGATGATGAGTTAAAAAAATGCGATCGCAATTCTTTACTTTCTAATTTTATTTGAAGGAATATACATAAACTCTATACTTTCGTAAGGAATAATTCCTAGAAGTATGGTGGGTATAGATACACATAACCAATATAGACTGCTTAAAGAGTCTATATAGTTTCGGTTTAAAAAAAAGTTCACAATCAATAAAACAGCAATTGCAGCTAAATATCTTTTTCTTCTATAAATATTTTGTTCATATTCTAAATGAGAATCAAGTTTTTCTTGGAGCTTAGTATCTTTATAATCTTGTAAATATTGAACTACTTCTCTTTTTCTGACTATATTTTTGTTTTCTGGATATTCTTTTCTTACTGCCGATTCAGGATAATGCTTAAGTATTATTTTAGACCAATAGACTAATTCAATAATAATTAGTCTGGAAATATGCTTATATGTATTTGCCAAATGTAACAATAAGAAAAAGCAAGCTATAGATAATAAAGAAATAGCAATGTAGGTTATATTTATCAAGTTGTCATCTAGTTTATTAGCAGGATTTTTGAACATAAATTCTAATAGCTCAGGTTCATATCTTCTAATTTGAATCAAAGTCAATATATACAATGAGAGCATAAAAAGTCCCAAAAACGCATTTATGTTATTGATGTTTTTATCTTGAATTTCCTCAAAGTATTTATCTATAAACTTTTTTAACATTTAAAATATTAGTATTTAAACTTACTTTTCGATATTTACATTCTTTAGCATTCCCATACAATAGCTAAAAAACTAAATCATAATTGTGATAGCAACATTATTATAGTTAATCTATTTTTTTTGTTAATGAAATTAACTTTTCCTGAACTATCTTTAATCGTATTAATTGGCGCATCTGGTGCGGGTAAATCTACCTTTGCACGAAAGCATTTTAAATCCACCGAAATTCTCTCTTCAGATTACTTTCGGGGATTAGTATCAGATGATGAAAATGACCAAGCAGCAACTAAGGATGCTTTTGATGTGCTGCACTATATTTTGGCGAAAAGATTAGCAGCGGGAAAGTTAACGGTAATAGATGCGACTAATGTACAGCCTGAAAGTAGGAAGTCTTTACTCAATCTTGCAAAGCAGTATCATTGTTTTGCAGTTGCGATCGCATTTAATTTACCAGAGTCGGTATGTCATGAGAGAAATAAGCAACGCCCCAATAGACAGTTTGGTTCTCATGTAGTTAGAAACCATACCCGCAGTTTGAAACGATCTTTTAAGAGTTTGAAGCGAGATTGCTTTCGCTGTATCTACAAACTATCTTCCGTGGAAGAAATAGAAGCGGTAGAGATGGTTAAACAGCCAAAGTGGACAAACCGCAAAGACGAACAAGGTGCTTTTGATATTATTGGCGACGTGCATGGTTGTTGCGATGTGTTGGAGAAGTTGTTAACGAAATTAGGCTATGTGGCGAAAGTAAATGAGAGTAATTCCGACTCTTTTTGGAATTACCCTGTTTATAAGCATCCAGAAGGGCGCAAAGCAATATTTGTAGGAGATTTAATTGATCGCGGCGAAAGAATTATAGATACCCTCAAGCTAGTTTACAATATGCTAGCAACCGATTCTGCACTCTGTATACTTGGCAATCACGAGAATAAGCTAATGCGAAAGCTTAACGGCAAGAATGTCAAAATAAACCACGGTTTAGAACAAACCATGGCGGAAATGGAGACAATTACAGCCGAACAGCAGCAAGAAATTAATGCTTTTCTTAAGTCTCTCATTAGTCATTATGTTTTAGACGATGGCAAACTGGTAGTAGCTCACGCAGGATTGCGAGAAGAATTGCAGGGTAGGGGTTCGGGATATGTTCGTAGTTTTGCTTTGTATGGAGAAACTACAGGAGAAATAGATCGATTTGGCTTTCCCGTGCGGTATGAATGGGCAAACGAGTATCGCGGAAAGGCGATGGTTGTCTATGGACATACTCCAGTATTAGAAGCAGAATGGTTGAATAATACGATAGATATCGATACTGGCTGTGTATTTGGCGGAAAACTGACGGCGTTACGCTATCCCGAAAGAGAATTAGTTAGCGTTGAGGCAGCTAAGGTATACTGCGAGTCGGTAAAACCTTTAGATGCAGATAAAAGTAGTAATAGTATTCAGCAAGAACAAGATGATGTTTTAGATATTGTCGACGTAACGGGTAAGCGATTTATCTCGACTAAATTACACCACAAGATTACCATTCGCGAAGACCAAAGTATTGCTGCATTGGAAATTATGAGTCGCTTTGCAGTAAATCCCAAATGGTTGATTTATCTTCCTCCAACAATGTCTCCCGTCGCTACATCTAAGCTACCCGAATTTTTAGAACATCCCGCCGAAGCTTTTGCTTACTACCAGCATGAAAATATAGAGCGGGTAATTTGTGAAGAAAAACATATGGGTTCGCGGGTTATAGTCGTACTGTGTCGCGATGAAGCAGTAGCCGAAAAAAGATTTGGTATTAAAGATGAGGGTATCGGTGTTTGCTATACCCGCACTGGAAGAAAGTTTTTCAATCAACCAGAAGTAGAAACAAAATTACTCAATCGTCTTAATAATGCTCTGTCAGAAAGCAACTTCTGGGACAACTTAGAGACAGACTTGGTATGTCTTGACTGCGAACTTATGCCTTGGTCGGCAAAAGCTCAAGAATTACTCAAAAAACAATATGCACCCGTTGGCGTAGCAGCAAAACAAGGATTAAATGCAGCGGTAGATATTCTGCAACAGGCTAGCAGTAGAGGAATAAATGTTGGCAATCTTTTAACTCGCTATCAACAAAAAGCAGAATTACCAGATAAGTATATTCAAGCTTATCGTCAGTATTGTTGGACTGTGGATAATATTGACGATCTCAAACTCGCACCTTTCCATGTATTAGCTACAGAAGGACAAGTCCATACAGATAAGCCTCATAGTTGGCATATGGAACAAATCGCTAGTTTCTGCGAGACTGAGGCTAAAATATTGCTGGCTACTAAATATAAAATTGTCGATCTTAATAACTCCTCCGAAATAGATGCTGCAACCGATTGGTGGTTAAATATGACTAATGCTGGTGGGGAAGGAATGGTAGTTAAACCAATGGACTTTATCAACCGCCAAGGAAACAAACTAATACAGCCCGCAGTCAAGTGTCGCGGTGCGGAATACCTCCGAATTATATATGGTTTAGAGTATACTTTACCAGAACATCTAAAACGTTTAAAACAAAGAGGTTTGGGCAAAAAGCGATCGCTTGCTTTAAGAGAATTTGCTCTCGGTATGGAAGCTTTAGATAAGTTTGTTAGCTATGCACCCCTAAGACAGGTACACGAATGTGTATTCGGAGTTTTGGCTTTAGAAAGCGCACCTGTCGATCCTAGACTGTAGGTACTAATAGACAATTTTGCTATTACGTACAAAATAATCGAAACTTTACAGCTATGAAAAGTTAGACTTGAACTCAAACTCATAATCAGCATGGAGAGGTATTTGATAAGGCAACAGTCGAGCTAATTATTAATAACCAAGCAGAAACGACCCAGCCATGTCATTCTTTCGGCAGAAACTTATCATCAATTGATTGCCAAACTTGAAGAATTAGAAGATGCAAATTTGGGTGAAGCAGCAGATAAAGCTCTCAAACAGTCTTCAATGGTAGGTAATACAGAATTTATCGCTACTCTAGAACAATTAGCTAATGGCTAAATTAGATTGCAATATTTCAATTTACTGCAAGCTTTAAAAGACTAATTAAAGAGTTGTCAATGAGTGCTAATACATAGTCAATAAAAATAGTTAAGTCAACTAAACTAGGCTATTTTATAAAACGATGCGATATTTTAAAGCGTTGCAATAACTGGCTTTATTAGTTGGTAACAATCTTAAAATCTAAAAATTGCCAATATTTTCCAACTTAGCATCTAAATTTAGTAGAATAATACATCAAGTCGCACAACAAAGTAAACTCGTTTAGCTATTCTCAATAAAGTCTCTTAATATTTTGTAACTTTAAGATTCTTGATATCTAATTGCGGTATAGAAGTATAGATCTCAAACTTTTTGACACAACAGCAAACCAAACCATTGTCGATCGTCAGTGTAGGTTTCAATTAAATTCAAACTGTTTTTGTCTAAATATTCTTTCATTTGTAATAAATTAAACTTGCGAGATATCTCAGTTAATATTGCTTCTTCTTTTTTTACTTCAATATTTAAATTCAAGCTATCTAAAGTTACCGACTGATTCTCTTTACTAATCAAATACATTTCAATTTGGTTTTGTTCGGTATTATAAATCGCTTTATGTTTGAATAACTCTAGGTTAAAGTTGCCTTGAAAACGATTATTGAGATGTTGCAGCATATTTAAATTAAATGCTGCAGTAACTCCAGATGCATCATTATATGCAGCTTCTAATACTTCAATAGGCTTTTGTCCTAAAGGATATAGCTGTGCATATAGATCTATGCCTAATAAAAAATAGTCTCCTGAGTTTAAAGCAGTAGTAACTTTTTGGATAAAGCGATCGCATTCTTCGGCATTAAAATTACCAATACTACTACCCAAGAAGATAATCATTCTTTTGCCTAAAGAGTAGGTTGATAATTGTTCTATTGCTAGATCGTAAGTTGCTACTTTGCCCTGTATTTTTAACTTAGAATAATTCTTTAATAAATTGTTGGCAGTAGTTTCTAGCATGCTTCCACTAACATCAACAGGAGTATAGTACAAAGGCGTATCCATATCCTTGTAAGCATCTAAAATGAAGCGAGTCTTAGTAGAGCTTCCGCTACCTAATTCAACTAACTCATCTGCTCTAGTTCGCTTGACAATTGCCATCGCATATTGTTTTAAAATGCTCGCTTCAGTACGAGTAGGATAATATTCGGGTAAATCACATATTTGCTCGAACAATTGTGAGCCATATTTATCGTAAAAATAACGAGCAGGGATAGATTTGGGAGTGCTTTGTAAACCATTAACTACATCTCGAACATCATCTTTTTCTATTGCTTTGGTATCTAGCAAATAATCAATTTCTAATCTCATATCTGGAAAATTTTGTTTATTACTGTCTGTTGAAGAGAAAGTTGACGTTTACAAAAATCGCTAATTGTTTATTCTCAAATTTTTGGTGTCTTAAAAACCATAATTATAGTTTTCCTTAAATTGAAAGGCTGCTATATATTTATTTACAACTCGCAAAAGTTGGTCAAGAACTCGAAACAATTAGTTAATCTTGAATAAGCTAGAATTTTCATGACTATATTGAACAACGAGTATAAAAGAATCATGGATGTAAAAGCTGCTGTTGCTTTCGCTTCGGGCGAGCCTCTTCGTATTGAAACCGTTCAGCTAGAAGCACCACAACCAGGAGAAGTTTTGGTCGAAATCAAGGCTACTGGAGTCTGCCATACTGATGCTTATACTCTTTCTGGTGCAGATCCAGAGGGTTTGTTCCCCACTATTTTAGGTCATGAGGGAGGAGGAATTGTAGTGGAGGTTGGCGAAGGAGTAACCAGTGTTAAACCAGGAGATAAGGTAATTCCTCTTTATACTCCTGAATGCAGACAGTGTGAATACTGTTTGAGCCAGAAGACTAATCTTTGTCAAGCAATTCGCTCTACCCAAGGAAAAGGAGTTATGCCTGATGGTACAAGCAGATTTTCTTTAGGGGGAAAGAAGCTATATCACTACATGGGGACATCTACCTTTGCTAACTATACTATTTTGCCCGAAATTGCAGTGGCAAAAATTCGTGATGATGCGCCTTTAGACAAGGTATGTCTTATTGGGTGCGGAGTAACTACTGGCTTGGGTGCGGTGGTAAATACAGCTAAAGTTGAACCAGGATCCACTGTAGTGGTGTTTGGCTTGGGTGGTATTGGTTTAAATGTCATTCAAGGGGCGAAAATGGTAGGTGCCAACAAAATTGTTGGTGTAGATATTAATCCCGATAAACGAGGGATGGCTGAACTGTATGGAATGACTGAGTTTGTTAACCCCAAAGAAATAGATGGCGACATAGTAGAATATTTGGTTGAGTTAACTGGTGGCGGCGCAGACTATAGTTTTGAGTGTATTGGTAATGTGAATGTGATGCGGCAGGCTTTAGAATGCTGTCTTAAGGGTTGGGGAGTTTCTACTGTAATTGGTGTTGCAGGGGCGGGACAAGAAATTAGTACTCGTCCGTTTCAATTAGTTACAGGGCGAGTCTGGAAAGGTTCGGCATTTGGTGGTGCAAGAGGTCGTACAGATGTACCCAAAATTGTTGATTGGTATATGGAAGGTAAAATCGATATTGATAGCTTAATCACTCATTCTATGCCTCTCGAACGAATTAATGAAGCTTTTGATCTGATGCACAAAGGAGAATCTATTCGTAGTGTTATAACGTTTTAAATCAAGCTGTTGATTGATGCGGGTTGTCTATTTGTTGATGTTTTAGTAACTTGGTTTTTAGTTTCTAAAAAGT
>CAKZYI010000896.1 GCA_937884735.1 uncultured Pleurocapsa sp. | reverse complement strand
AGCAGCAAGCAGTCGAGATCGCGGTTTTGAAGATGAATCTGACCCTCGCTCCACTGATGGGTATATAGTTTTTGACTACATCAGCAGCATTGATATCGGTAAAGGAACTTTTAATATTGGCATCGAAAATCTTTTCAATAACCAATATCTTGTTCCAGGGAATCAGCTAAATGCTGAATTTGAGGGATTTGCATTTCGCGCACCAGCTTCGAGAGGAAGAACAATTAGTGCCACCTATAAAGTTGCGTTTTAGAAGGAGTAGTTAATGACTATTAAAATCTATTGTTGGCTCAGATGGGTATTTTTATTCGGGCTAACTTGTTTGCTGGCTATTGGTTGTCATAAAGTATCTCTAAATCCTCCTATCGATAGCCAAGCTTCGTTATCTGAAACAACCCGATTAATCGAGCATTCCCTTGGAGAAGCGGAGATCCCTGCCAATCCACAACGAATTGTTACTCTTCACGATTCTCTTTTACTATCGCCTGCGATCGCTTTGGGAGTAAAACCTATCGCTTCTACTACTTATAGTGCTGTAGATGGGATTCCCTTTCGGGAAGTGACACCCAAACAAGTTAAAGGAATCGAAATTTTAGGTGATGGACACCAGCCAAATCTTGAAAAGCTTTTGCTACTCGATCCAGACTTAATTCTGACCAGCAATCTACCTGTTCATCAGCAAATTTATGATCGACTCTCAGCTATTGCTCCTACTGTTGCTGTTGCTTGGGATAACTATGACTCCTTTAAAAATAGATTTCGCTATGTCGCACGGGTTCTCGGCAAAAGCGATCGAGCCAATGAGCTTTTAGATAAATATCAAAATAGGGTTCAAGAATTAAGACAAGCCATAGGAGAAAGAATAGATACTCTACGAATATCTGTAGTCTATGCCTATGGAAGAGAACTAAGTTTAATTAATTCGCCTGGCGATCCTGTTAATGAAGTTTTGGCGGATGTAAAGTTAAAGCTAATTCCCATACAAGCAGAAATGGCTCAGAGAAATCAAAATCTTAGTTTTAGCTTAGAAACTTTGTCAGAGCATGATGCTGATTTTCTTTTTATTATCAAATATCCTAACGATACTGTCGAAGCTGTTCTTGATAATCCGCTTTGGCAACAACTTAAAGCTGTTAAGTCTGGACAATATGCTGAAATTTCACCTAGAAGATGGGGAGGAACATCTACAGTTACCGCTAACTATATTTTAGATGATTTGTTTAAATATTTAGTTCAAGATCGTTCGCTGGATCGATAAATATAAGACCGTACCATGTTTGTTGAGGAAAAATACCAAAAAGCCTAACAATACTATCGGATTGAGCGATGTACCTAAAAACTAACAATAATCGCTTTACGACTACGTACTTTCTAACTTTAATCCTCAAACCCTCTTAGTAAATTTTCCTGTCTCCTAAAAAACTGTGCGTAAATTTAGCCTTATTTGGTTTGGGCAAATGATTTCTATGATTGGCTCTAGCATGACTTGGTTTGCTGTTTCCATCTGGGTTTGGCAACTTACAGGACGTGCCACAGATTTGGCTTTATTTGGCTTCTTCTCTCAACTACCGCAAATTTTCATGTATCTGTTTTCGGGAACAATAGTCGATCGCGGTAATCGAAAATTATTGATGATTGTCGGTGATTTGATGACTGGGGTATTGACCATCATCCTTTTATTTTTATATTTCAGCGATTTGTTACAAATCTGGCATTTATATCTAACTGTTGCGATCGCAGGAGTTTTTGAACAGTGTCAGGAATTAGCCTTTGAAGCTTCTATTTCCACTCTGGTAGAGTCCCAAGATTACACTCGTGCCACTAGTATGGGATTTTTAGCTGATTCTAGCTCTTGGATTATTGGACCTGCCTTAGCTGGCGTTCTTTACGTTACCATTGGTTTGGGTGGAATTATGGTAATTGATATCGCTACTTTTATCATTGCCGTTAGCATCGTGTTATTGGTGCATATTCCCCATCCACAGCACTCAGAAATCGTTACTACCCAATCTTCAAGCATCTTTGAAGAATTAAGCTTTGGCTGGCAATACTTAACTAGACACTCTAATCTACTGATTTTGTTAACTTGGACATCTCTATTCTGGCTGGCACACGATCTCGGTCATTCTCTTTATTCGGCAATGATTTTGGCAAGAAGCAACAATGACCCCAGGATTTTGGGTAGTTTATCGGCAGCATCGGGAATTGCTGGTGTTATTGGTGCGATAGTCATGGGCAAGTTTGACGGCTTCAAACGGCGAATTAATGGCATCAGGTTAGGAATGATCGGTATTGGTTTGAGTAAGATTATCTTTGGCTTGGGCAGAGTTCCCTTGGTTTGGATTTCCGCCGAATTTGCTTGTTGTTTGAACCTGCCTATAGTTGGCAGTTCTACTGATACGATCTGGCTGAATAAAGTAAGCTCCCAAATACAGGGACGGGTTTTTGCGACTCGTTCGATGGTGCCGACGATAATCTCATCATTAGGCTATCTAATTGCAGGTCCTTTAGCCGATCGCTTTTTTGAACCTGCAAGGATGGCAGAGGGATTGCTCGCTCCTATGCTGGGCTGGTTATTTGGGTCAGATTCGGGTTCGTGTTGTGCCTTGCTATATGTTGTGTGTGCGATCGCTATGTTCTCTCTTGGTTTAGTTGGCTATAGGCTACCGCAACTAAATAGATTAGAAAATACCGTGTCGTTAGAATAAGGGCGATCGCCGATGGACTCGCTTTAGCTCTAGAATGATCTGACCAAAATTGCTCAGACAATCCGTTTTTAAAACAGCACTCGATTGTATGCGATCGCATCTTAATTTTACTCAAATCAAATACTGTAAATTTGTAATTTTATATTTCTGGAATTTTGTAAATTTAAAACT
>CAKZYI010000895.1 GCA_937884735.1 uncultured Pleurocapsa sp. | reverse complement strand
ATACTATTTTGTTTATTGCATTGTTTTATTTTATACTGTGTTTATGGTCTGCTCAAAGTGTTTTGTGTTGTTGAGTTAGTGATTTACTTACCATTTATTTTTCTATAGCAGTTTAATTTTGCAGATAATTTTAAAACTGGTCTAAATAATAACGATTCAGAGCTAGTTTCTTTTCGCGAATTAATCGAATATTTACCGCAATCTCCTAAAGATTGGACAGCAGAAGAACCCCAAGGTCAAACTACTTCTTTCAAAGAATATACTATTTCTCAAGTCAAACGAAGCTATTTCAAACAGGAGAAAACTATTACAGTAAGTATTTTTGATTGGAACTTAAATTCTGTTCTTTATATGCCATTTTTATTAAGTACAGAATTTAGTCAGGAATCTACGGATGGATATAATAAAGGAATAAAAATAGATAATATTCCAGGCAGAGAGAATTACAATTATCACTCTAAAAAAGGCAGCTTAAGCTTATTGATTAATCGCCGCTTTTTAGTCAAGATAGATGGCGATAAGATAGAAGAAAATGACTTAATAGCATGGTGGGAAATCCTCGACTATAAATCACTATCAAAAATAAAATAAGTATCTAACAATATACTAGTAGATTAGATACTCATTTTTAAATCATGCTTATTACTTGTTGACCTAACTACTGGTTACTTTATCATTACTCATTATTGCCCAGTAAGTAATGTCGTCGCTAGTAATCCTTTGTTCGCGTTTTGGTTTATGTTGTTCTATGCTTCTGCTGTTTCTTAATTGAGAAGGAAATAAGTTTTGTATAAAGAAATTTACTGTGCCTGGCTTAATTAAACCTTGTCTAACAGCAGTATCTCCAAAGCGAAGAGAATGTCTATTTAGCTCAATCAAAATAAATTTTATATCTTGTTCGGTTAATAACCCTGCTTTTTGCAGATAAAATCCAATTGGATGTTCTATTCTTTGGTTAACTAGCTTAAACCATTCTTGAACAAAAAAATCTGCCGTATCTTGTTTAACCCATCCTCGTAAAGCTAGAATTTCACCTAATCGCATATCTTGATAATAGGTTTGATCTCTCAAAGCCACTTCTAGTTGAGGACTAGTAATTAAACCAGCTTCTTGTAAAATTTCGCCTATAGGTTTAAAAGTGATAAATTTTGTCATATAAAAACACCAAAAATAGTGATGATTCTAAAATATTTTTTAATTAAAATCATCAAATTACTTGTTCAAATAAGCAGCATGATGATCCATATGATCCTTTATAAAAGTACTAACCATAAAATAGCTGTGATCGTATCCTATTTGCCAGCGTAAATTTAATTTTTGCTTAACTTTTTCCGCAGCAGTTTGGAAAATTTCTGGTAATAATTGCTTTTGCTGATAAAAACTATCTTCCGTACCCTGATCGATTAAGATAGTAGAATCTAACTGAATTTTCTCAATTAGCTTACTAGCATCATACTCTGCCCACTTGCTTTTATCTTGACCCAAATAAGCAGTAAAAAGCTTATCTCCCCAAGGACAGTTCATTGGTGCTGCAATGGGTGCAAATGCAGATACTGATAAATATTGTTGTGGATTTTTTAAGGCGCAAATTAATGCTCCATGTCCCCCCATTGAATGTCCAAAAATACTTTGTCTATCTGTTTTAATCGGGAGATTTTTGGCAATTAATACTGGCAGCTCTTGGCTAACGTAGGTGTACATCTGATAATTTTTTTGCCAAGGTTCGACGATCGCATCAACATAAAAACCTGCACCACTGCCCAAATCCCAACTATCATCTTCTTGGGGTATTCCTGTATTTCGAGGGCTAGTGTCGGGAGCAACCAACATAAAGCCCAACTTAGCGGCCTAGCTTTGCGCCCC
>CAKZYI010000894.1 GCA_937884735.1 uncultured Pleurocapsa sp. | reverse complement strand
CCCTTAGAATTTTGAACGCCGCCAGCGCGAAATTCTAGATTAGTAAGGTAGTTTTGATCGGTAGATAGCTCATAAGTGTAGGTATTCCAATTAGTGTTTGTCTCACCATTTTGTGCCAAAGTATCGATCAAAGTTCCATTCCAATAAACTTCGAGGATGCTATCGCTAGCATTATAAAAAGGACGAGGACTATACTCAAAAGAGACTTGATAGGTAGATCCAGAGGTTGTATTAATAGATTGGACAATGCCACCAGCATCAAGCTCTACCCAAGAGCTACCTTCGGTGGGAGTATATCCTCTATATAGTTTGTGAATCTCAATATCATTGCCAGTACGTTGCCAGCCCTCTATTTGGTCATAAGACTTCCATGCACCATTAGCATTAGTGTTAGTTTCAAAACCACCATTGACAATGAGGTTATCTGAACCTGTTTGGAGATCGCCGTAAATAGTGTCATTACCAGCACCCCCTACTAAAATATCTTGTCCTGTTGAACCTTCAAGAGTATCGTCACCCGCAGTAGCAGCTATTACTTGAGCATTGTGCTGATTAATGCGATCGAAAGTCATTTCTACAGTGCTACCGTTAAGGTTCATGCTGTCTGCACCTATAATACTCACCGTATTAGGATTAGCAAGCTCGACAACCACTTTTCCTTCACCAGTAAAAGTATAGTCTAGGTTTGTACCATCGCCAGTTAAGGAATCTAATTCAGCACGCATGGGTAACTCAGTAATGCGAGTTACATTATCTTGAGTCGTACCCAGGTTAATGGTGAATTGACCGCCATTTCTAGGAATAAATACACTGTTATTATCGTAGGCATACCAGTTATCTACGCTTTGGATGGTTTGATTGTCACTGACATCGAGGGCAAAGTCACCAACGTTAGTCCCTACTACTTCAGCCGTAATGGTATTGCCAGAAGTTTCAATAAATAGCTGAGACTGTTCAAAAGCTTTAATGCGTTGACTAGCATCATCTAGAGTTACAAATTCTGCTCCATTTTCGTAGGCTTCACGAATCAAAGAAGTAAACATTGACTCGTTGTAACCGTTGTTCTCAAAGTTAGTAGGACCATAATCATGCCAAGGCATCAAAACAATTGGCTTGTTGCTGTGACTAGTTACTTCGTTATATTGTCTAATCCACTCTACTTCCGCTTCTGCTGCGGTTAGGGGCTGAGGAACAAACCCTCCATTACCATCAGCTACGGGAATACCAAAGCCAATTAAGGTGAAGTCAAACCAAAGATTAGGAGCGAAATATACAGATTCTTGGTCTGGAGAAAGGAAACCTAACGCACCAGGATATCCAGCACCAACAAAGCTGGCACCACCAGTCATGTAATCAAAATATTGAATAATCTCTTCTGAAGTAGGTAATTGCTCTGGCGCGCCAGGGACAGCCGTGCCAGTTACATTGATGCCTAATTGTTGCTCAATAACTTGTTTGGATTGGTTGAATTCAAACTCAATTTGAGCGGGAGTGATAAGATTAGTATTGTTGGTAGGATTGTAACCTGCATACTCCTGCAAATGAGTATAGGAGTGAGTTCCAATCTCGTTACCATCTGCTAAAAGTTTTTCATAGTAAAGTCTGGAAAGTTCCCAATCGGTATAAATTCCCTCTTCGACACTATCGCCAATATTGATATAGTAAGAACCAACAAAATTAAAATCAGTCTTCCATTGTTCTACTATGGGTAACATTATGTCGTAAATCCCAGCAGATCCATCATCAGGGTTAACACTAAAGTAAAACTGAGATACATCCATATCGTTGCGGGACAAGAATAAGGATTCATTACGAGTCATCGCTAAAGTAACAGTGGGCTGATTCTCAAAAGTAGACCAGCGTACTGCCTCCCAAGCAAGGTTATTGTCTCCCAGGTAACCAGAAGTAGCAAAGTGGACGTTACGACCACCAGTTTCAGTAGCGACTACAGCGTTGTAGGTTTCTTCGTTTACAGTTTGGTTAACCAAAACATCAGCAGTTTCGTTAGCGTAGCTTGAGTAAGCAGCATAGCCAATGGGATTTTGATACTCGCGGATAACTTCCCCCGCATCATATTCTTGAAGGACTTCGTTAGTCGTATTTTCGGCAGTCAAAGAAACGTTACCAGTACCAAATGCTTCTGGCTGTAATCCTAACAATGACTTCATTCTTGAGTAAGGATCTCCTTCTAGAAGACCTCCAGTTTCGCTGTTGGTCATGAAGTCTCCCGCAGCAACAATACCAATGTTGTATTGATATACAGCATCGGTTAGGGTATCTTGAATTTGCTGCACGTCACTCTGTTGTACGTTACGAATACTGGGGAAAACTAAAGTGTCGTAATTAACTAGGTTATTAATGTCCTTGAGGTCATCTTCAGTCAAAAGATCGAAAGGAACTCCTGACATCATGACTTCTTCTTGGACAGACATAAATAGTTGAGCGTATGCCGTTTGATTGGCTGCAACGTCAGACAGTCCAAAGAATTGGTCGGCAGTAGTTTGGGAGAAAACAATCCCGACTTTTTTACTGTCGTCTGTTCTTTCTGGCAGATTTTTATCTGCAAATATAGTGTAATTTTGCGCTCCAAAGTTCCCTGGTAAAAATACTTGGTCATTAACATCAATGACAACATCAACTGATTGAGGATTACTACCGAGTAAAGCTACGGGGACAGCAAATTCTATGGTCTGGTTATTATTGCTGTAGCTATAGTTTAGTCCACCATTAACAAAGTTTTCTCCTGCCGCACCAGTGTAGAGATAAGGTGTATTGTCAGTAAAAAAATTAACGTTATATTCTGCCCCAACAGTAGAACCAAATACTTGATGACCCGTATTACTATCTCTGTCGGTATTTAACCAAACAGTAGTTCCTGCACCGATCGCCGTACCGTCAGATTGAATAGCAAAGATATAGCTATCGCCCTGCAATTTGCCATAAACTTCATAGTCTACTTGACCAGTGCCAGGAAGAAAGTCTAAACGCTCGTTGGTAGTCCAGTCAGATAGGTTGCCGTCGATAGTAATATTAGTAGTCATATAATATATTAGATATTAGTTATTAGTTATTAGTTGTTAGTTAAATTTTTTATAATTAAACCCTTGTCAGTTTCAACAGCTTTTTCTGTTCCCAGGCATAGGTTGTTTTTAAAATAGTTTCCAGGTTGTTATACTTAGGTTGCCAGCCAAGAACCTGACGAATGCGATCGCCACAGGCAATTACACAGG
>CAKZYI010000893.1 GCA_937884735.1 uncultured Pleurocapsa sp. | reverse complement strand
TTGACTCACACCCACATAGTAAGTGCCTGATTCTGTTGCTGTATATTCGATAAATGGGTCGCGGGAAAATTCTTCATCGGGTGCAGAACCGTCATTATTGGCAGTAAGCTCATTACCGTCTGCGTCAAATAGGCGTAGTTCGCTATCGGTTGTTTGAAGTACATCTTCTAGAACAGGAAATACTGTAAAGGGATCGTCCGCAGGTGCTGGCTCACCCGTATCAATGTCCAGGCTAACGGTTTGTCCTGCTTCCAAGTTAAAAGAGAAAAAATCAACATCTTCGGATGGATCGAGACCGTTTTTGGTTTTAATCAACCCACTAAGGGAGATAGAAGGAGTATCAGAACTTAAACCCAAGGCATTGGCTTCAGCTATGGTGTCGTTGACTTCGCTCTCAACCGGTACGCTCACGTCATCTAAAGCGTCAGCAAGAATAAAGGTTGCCTCAGCTAACTGTTGGTTAGTTTCGTAATTATCGCCTGGTTCTAGGATAAAGGTTGCGGTTTCACTACCCTCAGATATTCCATCATTTAAAACGGGTAAGCTAATTGTTGCTATTTGTTCGGTGATGGTAAAGTCAAAGCCATCGGAGCGCAGGTTAGCGATAGTACCACCTACCGCCTCAATCGCCTCTATATCAAAATCATTCAAAGAAGGCGCACTGACGCTAACCGTTAACCCCTCTGCTGGGGGGGGCGCACCTAGGCTAAAGGTATGAACGCTAACTGTACCTTCCGATTCAATTAAAGTGGTGCTTTCTTCGTAATCCTCAGTAACACCAGTCAAAAGCACCTGAAGCTGTGATTCTGAGTTGTCGGCAATCGTAAGGCTGATTTCGCTAGCTTCGGGATCGATGATGTAACCTGCTTGGGGTTGAAGAGCTAGATCGAAAGCGAAAATCCCCTCTTGAACAGCAAAGGGATCGATAGTTGGCACCGTCAACTCATCGAATACAGACAAGGTAATGGTTGCCGTTTGTTCGGTGATGGGAAAGAAAAAGCCAGATTCATCGCCGTTAGGAACAGGGAAGTTCCCCCCTGTAACTTCAGCCTCTAAAACATCAAACTGACTAAGAACACTACCCACCAATGGCTCTTGCGGGCTATCTAAGTAAATAAGTATACCTTCTGCTGGAGGTGGTTCTGACAAGGTAAAGGTGATTGTCGTTTCGGTGCCTTCAGTTTCAATAAGTTCTGTTTCGCTGACGGTCACACCCACTTCAAGAACAGTGTCGCCCCCACTGGTCGGTAGTGGGACATCAGCCACAGAATCGTAGTAAGTAACTTCTGCTGTTTCCGCATCGGGGGCAACCTCATAGCCCTCCCCTGGCTGTATGAAGAAGGTGACATCTTCCGCTCCGTCAGTCTCCAGAGGCTCAAATGCGTCGATAACATTTCCGTAATTGGGCAGATAAAAAGCTGAGGAGTTGGCAGATTCATAATTAACGGTCATCGTTGGCTCTTCTATTAGTAGACGAATACCCGTTGGAATACCATCTTGATTATAAAAAGCACCTAATGATTGTCCCCCAATCGTACTAGGAAGATCGCTTTGACTCAGATATGAAACATAATCAAATAAGTTCGCGTCACTATTAAGAACAAATTCGATGCCCCCTTCAGGAATTTCGCCGTCGGCTTCAATTGTAAAGGTAACGCTGGAACGTCCACCTTCTTCCACTCGTTCCACTACTGCATTGGTGAAATTGCCGTCAGCATCTGTAGTGTTGGGATTGGCACTTAGAGACAGGGTTGGGGGGTTTATAACGTCGGGATTGTTGACAGGGGTTGTTGGTATGCCTGTTTTACGTGGGTTATCCTCTGTTAGCAGATCTATCTCGATATCGTAGTTGCCGAAAGACGCTCCACTACCTTGACCCGACCCAGGCGTGAAAGGATCGTAATATGGAGCATTAAAATCTGGAAAGTTTAAAATTTGAGCATCGACACCGAAAGCGATGTAGTAAGCGCCATCTTCAGGTGCAGTGAATTCCAGGTAGGTGTCCGTTTCATTTTCATCAAAAGGACCAATCCCGCCAAACAACTTATCTGGTGCAGCCAGAGGATCGAATCCACCAGTGATGTAATCCCGAAGCTGATTTCCTTCGGCATCATATATTTGGTTAAAAAGAAAAAGACCTACGCCAAACGAGCTATAAGGATCGGGGTTTGTTTCATTGTCAAAGGTTTCAACAGCAACTGTATCTCCCTGCTGCAAGTCTACCTTATAAACGTCAACTTCCTCGCTGTAGTCAACATATTGGTAAGTACCATCTTCTTTGAGATAGCGGTTGCCGATATCAAAGTATATAGATGCGCTGCCAGAGAAGGAAGGGTTTTCAGGACTGATTTGGGTGTCTGTTGCTGCTGGGATAATATCGCTGGGTTCGCTAATTGCGCCTTGGGGAATATCCGACTCGGTATCTACCAAGTTGAAACTACCGCTACTGTAGTTTTCTACAATTTCGTATCCTTCTCCCGCAGCCAAGCTAAAGCTCGCGGTTTTCTCGGTTTCCGTTTCACCATCATCCGCAATGGGCAGGTTCACTAAAGCGGTATATTCCGTCATCCGCAGGTCAAACCCGCCGTCGCGCACCGCT
>CAKZYI010000892.1 GCA_937884735.1 uncultured Pleurocapsa sp. | reverse complement strand
AAACTGATATGCAGACTAAGGAGAATAGGGGATTTTTATGTCACGTTTAATTAGGTTGATGTACTTATCGATCGCTAGATCTTAGAAATTACCTGTATTTATCTTTGTTTGTCTATCATATTTAAGGTAAACGCCTAAACATGCAGCCTCCCTTATTATTTTGCAGCATCAACCAAATAACAGGATTATCAAATTTTCCAATTATGTAGCAAGTCTGAAGTAAAACCAATACCTTGCCTAACTAATTCTTTGGCTAATTCATAATCCCATTCCGAATTAATGACTGGCTTCATTTGTTTGTATCTAGAATTATAAGTAATCTTATTACCAAAAGACCTAATCAATTCTACTAAGCTATCCGAACCGCCAAAAGGATAAGCAGTAGGTTGATAATATAAACAACCTTGATTATCTTGCTCTCTAACCAAATCTATTAATAAGTAATAGCCATTAAAAATAGCATCCAACATACATTCAAAATCCCAGTTACCAGGAGTTTTAAAAAATGGATGATCTAAACGATTTTCTGGCTCTGTTAATTCCAAAAGCTTCCAATAAATTATGCCTTCTGCACTATTTAAATCGAAAGTGTTTTGAAACCAAGCGATCGCCTTTTTGTCTAGATAATCTTTCCACTGATAGTCATCAACTGGGTCTTGATAAGTTAAACTATTTTGCTTGTCTTCTAAATTAATGTCCTTGCTAAATTCTTCTTTAACCTCTTTCAGCTTTAAGAACATTTTTTGTAAACTATTGAATCTTTCCAAACTATCTAACTCAAATTCAATATAACAATACGTATCTTTCATATTAATAATTAGGCGATTAAAAATAACTCCATTCAGCAAATAAGTCCCACTTACCTTAAGCACAGTCTCTCATTATACCAATTAACTATTATACGAAGAGTTGTTTATGACATATAGCAGTCCTATCTGAGTTGTGAAAAATATTAGTCTTAAATGTCATTTGTCCTAAAGGATTCCTAAAGGATACACCTTCGGATAACCGCTCCGTGACTGAAAGGAATCCTTTAGGGCATATCATTAGTCTTTTGTTGTTAATTATTTTCATGAACGATCGTAGACAGCTATGTAATCACAAACACTAAGAAGTAATAGACATTAAAAATATTAGACATCGCATCTTATTTTGTCCGCGATCGAGAAAAGTACTAAAAAGATATCTTTGCGTCCAAAAATGATTGCTATTAACAATATATTGTCTTCACTTCTGCTTCAATATTAGGTAATACAGAGAGTCTACCTCAAGCCTATGGCAAAAAAATTATGTAAAAAAAGGATTAAAAGCATGCGCTATTTACATATTGCGTAAATATTTTGTATCAAAAAGCACATAAATACTCAACATATCTACACAATCATGTTAAGTAATAAGATTAAGAGGTTACGTAAGTAATAAATAATGAATAGAAGCCGCAGCTTAGTAATCTGAGCAGCAGTAAAAGCCAATAAAGTTGAAAGTCAGAGTTTAATTAATTTTGAACTCACATTCTTAGTCAGCCTGATAATCTTTCAATTACATTCTTTTTTCAAAATTCAACCAATAAAATATTTCAAGGTCTAGATATATGACTACTGAAGCCAACACAAAAATTAAGCTCAACAAAATAGAAAAAGTCAAAGCAGCCAAAGATGGGCTGGATGTCAAAAATGAGCTAGAACAATTTGCCAAAATTGGTTGGGAAGCTGTTGATAAAGTAGATCTAGAGACACGCCTCAAATGGTTGGGGATATTTTATCGCCCCGTAACTCCAGGGGAATTTATGATTAGGATGCGTGTTCCAAACGGAATTCTGACCAGCAAGCAAATGAAAGTCCTAGCTGCGGGAATAGAGCGTTATGGTGATAACGGTACAGGAGACATTACTACCCGTCAGAATATTCAATTGCGGGGGGTGCGCCTAGAAGATATTCCCGACTTGTTCAATAAATTCAAAGAGGTTGGTTTAACTCGTATGCAGTCTGGAATGGACAATGTGCGTAACTTAACAGGGTCTCCCGTGGCGGGTATCGATCCCGATGAGGCGATTGACACTCGCCAAATGAACCAAAAGGTTCAGGACATGATTACCAACAATGGCGAAGGTAATTACGCTTTTACTAATTTGCCTCGTAAGTTTAATATTGCGATCGAAGGTGCAAGAGATAATTCTATTCATGCAGAGTTAAACGATTTAGCTTATGTTCCTGCATACAAAGATGGAGTATTGGGCTTCAACGTTTTAGTTGGTGGTTATTTATCCGCGCAACGCTGTGCAGAATCGATTCCTTTGGGAGTGTGGATACCTGCTAATGATGATGATGTAGTTGAGTTTTCTCGTGCTGTTTTGACGGTTTATACCCAGAATGGTGCAGTAGAAGGATTACGAGCATCCCGCCCCAACGCACGTATGATGTGGTTAGTCGAAACTTGGGGTGTAGAAAAATTCCGTAATGAACTAGAAAAGGAATTTGGTAAACCTTTAGCTCCTGCTGCGGAAAAAGATGAGATTACTCAAGATAAGAAAGATCATTTAGGAATACATCCTCAAAAACAAGCAGGTTTTAGCTATGTTGGTTTACACGTACCTATGGGTCGTCTTGATGCCGAATCAATGTTTGAATTGGCTAGACTGGCTGACGTGTATGGTAATGGTGAAATTCGTTTAACCGTAGAACAAAATGCAATCATTCCTCATATTGAGAATGAAAATATTGATACTTTTCTCACCGAACCATTATTAGAAAAGTTTACTATTAGCCCTAGTACTCTAACTCGTTCGGTCATTTCCTGCACTGGGGCACAATATTGCAATTTTGCGATGATTGAAACCAAGCAATCCGCTTTAAATTTGGCTCAAGAATTAGACGCAGAATTTGTCATTCCTCAGCGGGTTCGTTTGCATTGGACAGGATGCCCCAACTCTTGCGGGCAACCCCAAGCAGGCGATATTGGCTTAATGGGAACTAAAGTGCGTAAGGATGGTAAAGCGGTAGCAGGAGCAAAAATTTACAGCGGTGGTAAAGTCGGTCATGGTGCTGCATTAGGCACAATGATTAACAAGGGTGTTGCTATAGAAGATCTTAAAACTACTCTACGTAGCTTATTGATCGAGGAATTTAATGCCACGTTCAAAGATGGTGTTCCAAGGGATACCGCCTCGGACATGGTGGTTGAAGAGCCTGCACCTGTCGAAACTCCTAAATCAGATTCTAATGGCTCGGCAGATAGTTCTACCAAAACTAAAATATTCTTAGCTAATTCTTGGAAAGAAACAATTTGTGCCGAAGGAGAATATATTCTTGATGCAGCCGAAAAGGTAGAAGTAGAGATTGAAAGTAGTTGTCGTGCTGGTACTTGCGGTGCTTGTACGGTAAAGATACTGAAAGGAGAGGTAACTTATGAAGAAAATTATGATGCTTTGGGTGATTTGTCAGCAGGAGAAATTTTAGCCTGTTGTGCTAGACCTGTAAGTTCTGTAGTTATTGATGCCTAACTTCAACGTCAGTTTGGGTTAACAGGATTAGTTTGTTAGGGTAGCTATTAGTCATTAGCCTTTAGCAACGAACTCTGTTCGTTCCAGAGCTTCGCTCTGAGCGCAGCAAAGCTGTCGTGCTGTTAGCTTTTAAAAGATTATTCAATCTTCTAAATCTAAAAACTCGCTCGTCCAAGGTGGTTTTTGAGTTGTTTGTGTAGTAAGGCTTTGAGCTTAACCCGAACTGACGTTAACTTTAATTAAATTTATAGATTATAAGCTATAAGCCTAATGAGATATTATTCTTGTTGGGCTATTTGTTTGCTTTATTTATTTTATTTAAGCAGAGATTTATTGTCGTTATTTTGTCCTAAAGAACTTACTTGTTGTTACCCGCTATCAGATTTTTTAAGGAGTGAGGATAGCCGAAGATATCGCACTATTGCTGACTATAATATTGCTGTCTTGAGCTAATTTCAGTATTGTTGTTTGTAGGGTATTTGGGTTAGTTGCGATCGCATATCTTTCTAGCCAATCAATTGAGTCCGCATATTTTTCTAGAACTTTTGGTTCTGCATACTCGCTAGTAAAAACAGCTATGTTGAGATTGTTATGGTAAGGATTCACTTGCTTGATGGGTAACAAGTTTAAAATATATTTTTGTACTTTAAAAGAACAATTTTTGTGGTTTAAAACATGCCTTAATATTACCCATATATCATGATAATATTTAGAATTTTGTAATAGCCAGGCACATCTTAAAACTAATGACGCTATTGCATCTACAGATTATTTAGGGTTATGAGATTTTAATTCTAGAATGCGATCATCTCCATTTTCTATTATTTTCAATAGAGCGTTAGCTGTAATATTTTTATTTTGAACTAATTTAATCTTTATCGTCTTGAGTTTAGTACGGGATAGCTGCTCTAGTATATTTTCTGGAGTACTAGGATTAATTGCTAATTTACATTTAACTATTTCATCATCTACTTGACTTAATTCTTGCAAAATATCTGATGGCGTATTAGGGTTTTGGGCTAGTCTACGACTAACTTTAATATCATTATATTTAGCTAACTTTCTTAAACCACATGAAGGGGTATTAATATTTTTGGCTACTTCATGACGCACTCCATACTTAGGTAAGGCTAAAATTTCTAAGATATCTTCTGGCGCATTAATATTTTTTGCCACACAAGCACGAACAGACTTCTGTTTATCCATTGCCAGCTGTTGCCATAAACTGTCCGAGAGATTGGGATTTTTGGCTACATAGCGGCGTATTAGTTTATTCTTATCTTTAGCCAGCTTTTCTAAAATTTTAATAGGTGTCTCTGAGCTTTTAGCAGCAAAAGCTAGGTCGATTAAAGCTTCTACATTTTTGTTTTGGGTTCTTGTTTCTAATCTAGTTTTTAATCTCCATTTTTGATCTTGAATAATATATTTATTGATAGTATTTGTTTTTGGACTGTTATTATCTACATAAGATCCCAAAGGTTTTATATTTATCCTATCTCTAATAGTCGAAGAGATTAATTTCTGTAATGATTTTAAAATCCAACTTCGTTGATAGTTTTTTGTTGCAATATACAAAGCATCATTAATAATTTGTTGCTGCTTTGCATTATCTATAAAGCTTTTTTTGTTAACATGAAGATTAGCATCTCTACAAATGCGATCGCTATACTTATCTTTTTTGTTTTTATATTTAGAAATTATCTTATCTAAATTTTTTAAAGATAGGCTAGAATTATTAATTGCTGCTAGCACGGCTATATTATTGTCACAATCTATTGCCCATTGCAAAAAATATTCTGGCACTTCTGGCAATGGCAAAATTTTGACTAAAGCCTGATTGGGTAACTGAGCTAAAAAATTACTATCTTCTAATAGTAATAAATCTAAAATACAATTATTCAAAAACTGTTGTGGAAATTCCGCCGCCAAATCAAACAAACTGTTGCGGGGAGTATTAGGATTAGCTGCAACAGCTTGACGTATTTTTGGCTCATCTATCGTGGCTAATTCTTCTAAACGTTTAGGTGTAGTATTTTCTGAAGTAGCTTCTTCTAAAATTCGATTTCGTTCCTCTTCCTTCATATGCTATTTTTTGATTATTTTATGGGACTGGTAGGACTTGCACCTATAGTCAAAGATCCGTAGTCTTTTGCTCTTCTTAATTGAGCTACAGCCCCTTAAGTTGATTAGCAAAATTTGTTGTTGTAATCTTTATTTAATTCTCAGCAAAGTTATTGTCTGGATCTTTTAATGTTCGTCGATTTACTTGAATAAAATCAATTATATTTTCTTTATTATTGTTACTCAAAGCATCGATTAAGATCGGTTTTAATTGAATCGTGATATTATAATAGTCAAACACGTATGCTTTATGTTCCATTGACATAAATTCTTTTCCTCATCAATAACTTGGCAAAACTATTTGTAATTAACTGTGTCTGATAAATCGATCGCTATCATCAAGAAATTCATCACTAAGTTGTATCAACAAGTTCAATTAGAAGTACAAAACAGTTGGCGCGATCTTACTCTACTCAACATAGTTAATCTCAGCCATAACTTAGCCCAAATCAATCTCGATCAATGTCCTTTGGCAGAGATAAATAATAAAGGCTATTTGGTATTCCCCAAAGGAAAACAGGTTAAATGGCTAGGGCAAAAAATTGCCATTCCGACAGCATTGCAAGACTACCCTATCTCAAATCTAACTCTGCGATTAGTTTTAACTTGGTGGGCGCAAGAGGCAAAAATATTTATTAACGGGGAATTGGTACAAGAAGGAGATTTGTTTGATTCTTCTGCAAGAGTAGCTATTACAAGCAAAGCTCAACCAGGAGAAGAATATATAGTTGCTATTCGCCTCACTAGTCCCAATCATGACATTGGGGCATTAATGCGATCGCATTTGCTTTACGAGCAGTCATACTTACCCGAACATATAGATCCTGGCTTGGTAGCTGATGAATTAACTGTTTTGTCTAAATACTTGAGTGAGTTTCAACCAGAATACCTTGAGGTATTAGCAGGGGAGTTAAATAAATTTGATTGGCACAATATCAAAGATGCAGGCAGGTTTTCCCATGATTTAGAAGAATTGAGAGAGAGCTTGTTACCTTTAGGCTAAGATATTAAACAGCGTTGCTTTAACTTACTCGGTCATGCACATCTAGACATGGCTTGGCTATGGACAACAGAAGAAACCAAGGAAGTAGCCCAGCGTACTTTTAAATCTGTCCTCAGCTTACAACAAAGTTTTCCTGCTTTAGTTTTTGGTCATACCTCCCCTGCACTATATGAATGGATCGAAAAAGACAATCCCTCTCTGTTTAAAGATATCCAAAATGCTGTCAGGTTGAATAAATGGGAATTATTGGGAGGGATGTGGATCGAACCTGAAACTAACTTAGTTAGTGGAGAATCATTAATTCGACAATTGATTTATGGACAGCAATACTATCAAGAGAAATTCGGCGATATAAGTAAAGTTGCTTGGCTACCTGATAGTTTTGGCTTCACTTGGCAGCTACCCCAGATATTAAAGCAGTGTGGCATTGAATACTTTGTTACGGGAAAACTTCACTGGAATGATACAACTAAGTTTCCTCATGGTTGTTTTTGGTGGGAGTCTCCCGACGGGACAAGACTACTTACTCTCATGTCTCCCCCTAACGTGACTGGGGTAATGGACACGAACCCCATTACTATGACCAATTACGCTATTGATTGGGAAACTCAAACAGGTTTGCAGGATATCTTTTGGCTACCAGGAGTAGGAGATCATGGTGGTGGCCCAACTAAAGATATGCTGGAAGTTGCCGACAGGTGGAATAACTCCCCGTTTTTTCCTGAAATCAAATTTACTAAGGCGATCAATTATCTAGCCAAAATATTCCCATCGCGACATGGGTTTCCTGTCTGGAAAGACGAACTTTATCTAGAACTCCATCGTGGCTGCTATACCATCCATGCAGATCAAAAAAAATATAATCGCTACGGTGAAAGACTACTTTATGAAGCGGAGTTGTGGTCAACTCTAGCAACTCTACTTATCGAAGACATGTATATATATCAGACACTATTTTCCAATATAAATATTTTTTCACGAAAAGAAGGCATTTGTCAACATGAAAATAAAATAAAAAATAAGTTTGACATTTTCTACTCTCAAGAAGACTGGCAACAACTAATTGAAGTGGCATGGAAAAAGGTTTTATTCAATCAGTTCCACGATATTTTGCCAGGAACATCTATTCCCGAAGTTTTTACCGAAGCTAACCAAGATTGGGAAGAAGCGATCGCAATTGGAGAAGGCTTATTAAATAATGCTTTAAAAGCGATCGCATCAAATATTAAGTTACCAACACCACCTCAAGCTGATGCTAAACCGATTGTTATCTTTAATTCTCTTAATTGGGAGCGATCGCAAGAAGTAACTATTGAAGATAAAATATTAGCAGACAATGATTTATATTTTTGGATTTGCGATGAATTGGGGAATGATGTATCCGTTTACAGCATACAAAAAGAAGCTAAATTAGCTTTTTTGGCTAACAATATTCCTAGTGTTGGCTATTGTTTGTATTGGCTGAGTTGGAAAAGTCAAAAAACAAGCCCGATAAGAACAGAAGTAGAAAAGCGTGCAGCTTATGAACTAGTTAACGACCATTTGAAGGTAGTTATAAATTCGGCTACTGGAGATATAGATAGCATTTTATACAAAATAAATGACAGAGAGATACTATCAAAACCAGGAAACAAATTACAGTTTTTTGAAGATAAAGGACAATATTGGGATGCTTGGAATATCGATCCACAATACGAACAAAAGCAATTGCCAAATGCCAAATTACAATCTATCAAATGGATTGATGCTGGATTAACTCAAGGTATTAGAGTAGTTAAAAAATTTAACCAATCTACCTTTACCCAAGACTACATCTTAGAGAGAAATTCTTCGGTTTTAAAAATAGTCACCGAGGTAGATTGGCAAGAAACTCATGTCATGGTTAAAGCGGCATTTCCCTTAACCATAAAAAGCGATACAGCTACTTACGAAATTCCCTGCGGAACTATTAACAAAACTACCAAACCCCAGACAGAAGCAGAACAAGCCCAGTGGGAAGTGTCGGCATTAAACTGGGCAGACATAACCGATAAAAACCAGAATTGTGGAGTTAGTTTGCTCAACGATTGTAAGTATGGTTATGATGCCAAGCCCAGCTTATTAAGACTTACATTATTGCGTGCTGCAACTTGGCCAGATCCCCAAAGCGATCGAAAAATTCATCATTTTACTTATGCCATCTATCCCCATAAATCTAGTTGGCAAGCAGCAAAAACAGTTCAAAAAGGATACGAACTAAATACACCTTTGCATATTGCGATTTTAGAGCAAAACAAAGCGATTAATTTAAGCGATGGTCAATTGCCATCAACCAGTCAACTACTACAATTATCCTCAGACAATCTAATTCTAATGGCACTCAAGCTATCAACAAAACAAGAACTAGTTATGCGATGTTACGAAATTCATGGCAAAAAAGATGAACTAGCAATTACTAGCGATTTACTCCTACAGTTAGGCGGTAGAGTTGACTGTCTAGAAAATCCTCTAAATTTACCAACAGAAAAAAACAACAAAATTTCTCCCTACAAAATTGCAACCTGGAAATTGCTTAGGTATCAAAGTTGACCAAAAATAAAAATAATTGATGGCTGATAAACAATAAAATAAAGCAATTAATTATAATTAAACGGAAATATGAAATAATATTTTTGAATATCTTTGATTTTAACGATGTTCGACTTTGCTAAGGTCAGATAATACTTCGCAAAATTGCGGACAAAAGTTCTTATAAACTGCTGACATAAAACAAAAACTTTAACTATAAATCTTAGAAATAGAGAAAAAGCCTCATGGATGTTATTCAAACAACAATCCCCGATGTCTTCATTATCGAACCAAAAGTGTTTGGAGACGATCGAGGTTTTTTTATGGAAAGCTTCAACGAAAATACTTTTAGAGAAAAAACTGGAGTCACCGCCAATTTTGTCCAAGACAATCACTCTCGCTCAACCAAAAATGTTTTGCGGGGTTTGCACTATCAAATAAAACAAGCTCAAGGCAAACTAGTTAGAGTAGTTTCAGGAGAAGTGTACGATGTAGCGGTAGATATCCGTAAAAGTTCTCCCACTTTTGGACAATGGGTAGGCTGTCTTTTAAGTGAAATCAATAAAAAGCAATTTTGGGTTCCGCCTGGGTTTGCCCACGGCTTTGTTGTGCTATCAGATACAGCAGACTTTTTATACAATACTACTGATTATTACGCGCCAGAATACGAACGCTCGATTCTCTGGAACGATCCTGGGTTGAATATAGACTGGAAAATAGAGGGAGAGCCCGTATTATCTGAAAAAGATAAAGCAGGATCGCTTTTAGAAACAGCGGAGATATTCGAGTGACCAAAATATTACTTACAGGTATTACAGGACAAGTTGGTCAAGAATTGCCAAAAACCCTAACCAACTTAGGAGAAGTAGTTGGAGTTAGCCGTCAAGAATTCGACCTCAGCCAATCGGAACAAATCAAACAAAAAATCGCCGAAATCAAACCTAATATAATTGTTAACGCAGGAGCATATACAGCCGTAGATAAAGCTGAAGAAGACAGTAAATTGGCAATTGCCATTAATGCTGATGCCCCCAAAGCAATTGCGATCGCCGCAAACGATATTGGTGCTACGGTAGTACATATTTCTACAGATTATGTTTTTAACGGCAAAAACCACACTCCCTATCTAGAAACAGATACAACCGATCCTCTGGGGGTATATGGCAATTCCAAGCTTCAAGGTGAAATAGGAATTAGAGAAAATTGCGATCGCCATATTATCCTCCGCACTGCCTGGGTATACGGTGCGAGGGGACACGGTAACTTCGTTAAAACCATGATTAGGCTGGGAGAAAGCAGAGAAGAGTTGAAAGTAGTAGCCGACCAAATTGGTAGCCCTACATGGTCTTATGATATAGCTGATGCCATCACTAACTTGTTAAACAAATCCCAAGAAGATTCCACAATCAATGGTGTTTATCACTTTACAAATAGTGGTGTTGCTAGCTGGTATGATTTAGCAGTAGCAACCTTTACAGAAGCAAAACAACTTGGTTTTCCACTAAAAATCAAGCAAGTTTTCCCGATTACCACCGCAGACTATCCTACTCCAGCACAACGTCCTGCTTACTCCGTCTTATCAAAAAACAAATATACCGAAGCAATGGGTATATACCCCCCTCACTGGCGAAAATCTTTAAAAAAGATGTTAGAAGAATATAGAAAATCAATCAACAAAGATTAGAGCTAAAAGCTACCTACAACTTTAAACTTCAACGAAGCCAATTTAAACATGAAAGCAATTATTCTCTCTGGTGGTAAAGGTACAAGACTACGCCCCCTCACCTATACAGGAGCAAAACAACTAGTACCCGTCGCCAACAAACCGATTCTTTGGTACGGAATCGAGTCGATTGTCGCCGCAGGTATTACCGAAATTGGCATTATTATCAGTCCTGAAACAGGAGAAGAAGTAAAATCGAAAACAGGCAATGGCGATCGCTTTGGGGCAAAAATAACTTACATTAAACAGGATGAACCATTAGGGCTAGCCCATGCAGTAAAAGTAGCCCAACCATTCCTGGGGGACTCAGATTTTGTTATGTATTTAGGAGACAACCTAGTTCAAAGCCAATTGGATTTATTTCTAGATAAATTTAAAACACAACATCTTGATGCTCTTACTCTGTTGTGCGAAGTAGAAAATCCTAGCTCTTTTGGGGTAGCTAAAGTAGATGGAAACGGTAAAGTCTTACAGCTAATTGAAAAACCCAAAGATCCCCCCTCAAACTTAGCATTGGTAGGGGTTTACTTATTTTCTCAAGAAATTCATAATGCGATCGCAGGTATTAAACCATCTGCAAGGGGAGAATTAGAAATTACCGATGCAATCCAATATTTAATCGACCAGCAAAAAAGTGTCGCGTCCTTTAAGTTATCAGGTTGGTGGCTAGACACAGGTAAAAAAGACGATCTGTTGGCTGCTAATCAAATTATTTTAGATGATTCAGTAGAATCTGCTCTAGAAGGCAATATTGACGACAAAAGCAAACTAAGCGGTAGAGTTTATGTAGGATCAGGCTCTCAGGTACATAACTCTATGATTCGAGGTCCAGTTACTATCGGCAAAAACTGTAAAATCGAGAATTGCTTTATTGGGCCTTATAGCAGTATCGCCGACAATACTACTCTAATTGATATCGATATCGAACATAGTGTAGTGCTTCAAGGAGCAAGTCTCGAAGGAATTAGCGATCGCATTGTTGATAGTTTAATCGGCGAAAGAGCGCATCTAAAAGCTGCTCCACAACGTCCCAAAGCATTACGCTTTATGATTGGAGACGATTCTAAAATTGAACTAACCTAAACAAAAATAATTTAGCCGTAGGGTGGGCAATAATAATTTGAGTCTTAAATCACTCACAATTGTTTTTTTGTCCACCAAAGTAATCAACAATCAGCAATTAGCAATTATTTATGACAGAAAATAATAATAGAAAACCCCGCAGTATACTAATCACTGGTGGTGCAGGATTTATTGGCTCAAACTTTGTTCATCATTGGTGCAATAGCTACAAAAACGATCGCATTGTAGTTTTAGATGCCCTTACCTATGCAGGAAATAAAGCCAATTTAGCCAGTCTTAGCAGCAATAAAAATCTCAAATTTGTTCAAGGAGATATATGCGATCGCACTTTAATTGATAATCTATTAGAGTCTGGAGACATTGATACCGTAGCCCATTTCGCAGCGGAATCCCATGTAGACCGTTCTATTATTGAACCAGGGGCATTTATCCAAACTAACGTAGTGGGCACTTTCACTCTGCTAGAAGCCTTTCGCCAACGTTGGAATAAAAGAAATGAGCCTCAAGATGACAGATTTCTCCACGTCTCCACAGACGAAGTATATGGCAGCCTAGAAGCAAATGATCCTGCTTTTACCGAAACTACGCCCTACACTCCCAACAGCCCTTATTCCGCATCTAAAGCAGGAAGCGATCACCTTGCGCGAGCATACTTCCATACCTATGGGATGCCTACCATAATTACCAACTGTTCAAATAATTATGGTCCCTACCATTTCCCTGAAAAGTTGATTCCTCTAATGTGCATCAACAGATTATTAGGCAAACCACTTCCTGTATATGGTGACGGACTAAATATC
>CAKZYI010000891.1 GCA_937884735.1 uncultured Pleurocapsa sp. | reverse complement strand
CCTAATGCTACTGCTAGGATCGAAGAATTAAAGTCTACCCTAAAAGCAAGAGTAACTATTTTGATTGTTACTCACAGTATGCAGCAAGCAGCACGTATTTCTGACTATACGGCATTTATGTATCTCGGAGAATTGATTGAGTTTGGCAGAACAAAAGATGTATTTAATAAACCTCTTAATCAGCAAACTGAAGACTATATTAGCGGCAGAATTGGTTAAATTAAACATCGAAACATAAGCGAGTCTCTAATGTTTGATAGATTTAATTGATTTGTTGGGAATTAAGCACTAATTGTTTGGCGCAAATATCAATTAGTAAACCTACTTTATGGAGTCTAAAAATCCTTCAAACAGGATACTCTAAGATTTACCAAGAAACTATTTAATTCAGGCTGCGCCGAAGGAGTATCGGGTAAATGGCTATTGAGAAAAGCTGTCTCTAGTTCATTTTGCAGTCTTTTGTATTCTTGATGATGGAATTCTAGGTTAATTTCTTCTAATGTTGGTTTTTCCGATTCTGTTGTTTTGCGATCTATCAAATCAGCAAGATAGGGTAGCTGAAATTTTTCGTTTAGATTAACTAAATTAGCTTCGATCTTTCCCGTATTCATCAAATGAATACCTGTTAGCAATACCCGATAAATATAAAGCAGAGGCTTGATTCGATATATATTTTCTTTGGTAAATAAATCCCACTGACTCTTGGCAAATCCACGATAGTGATGATAGTGATGGCGAGTTATGCAATTAGAGGCAATTTCTTTTAATTTTCTATGCTCTGGAGTAGTTTTAATTATTAGAGGAGAATACAGTTGTTCTAAGACATAACCATTTTTTTTAAGTAATAAAGTAAAAAACTTTTTAAGATCGTGAGTAACCAAGTCAATTTCTAGACCCGACTCAGTTTCTGATAGTTCAATTGTTTCTCGAACAGGATACATACCTATTACTTTACGAATGGGCAATATATGAACGCCGCGTAAATCATAGTCAGAATCAGCAGAAGGAAAACCATAAAGATGTGCGCCGCTAATTGTTAGAAACATTAGTGGATATGGCTGAGATTCAATTACCTCGGATAATAAATTGTTGAAGTTGCTGGCTTGAAACATCGGTAATAAGTTATAAGTAGAGGACGTTTCATGAAACGTCCGTACTAAGTAATAAGTAACAAAGGCGATTCGGTTCGCCGCATGTAGTAATGAGTAAAGATAAATTACTCATTACTTAAACAATACGAAAACAAATACATGTACAAAATTTGAAAATTAACCCTTGACCATTATCCGTTTCCACCAAACTATGGGATGTAAGACCTTTTTCAGTCAGAGCAAATTAATTTGTTTCACAGAAATTAATAATCACGGTACTTGCAGGCAAATAAATTTGTTTTCTGGAATATAACTACGATATTCTCCTTTATCGGCAAAAACAGCCAGTACTTCTAAAGAATAATCGGGTTCAATATGTAAATCTGCCCAAGGTACGGCAATTTCTAAACATTGGTCGAAGACGGATTCCGCATTACAGGCGCGAGTTTGCCACATTCCGTTAGCTTGAGCTTCTTGCAACCATACAGATTCAGTAATCAGGTTAATACCCAAGTGATGATGAAAATAGTAGTTCAAGGGAACTTCATCAGGTAAATATGCTATTGGTGCAGGACTATTATGATTGGGAATATGGTGATAGTACCACAGCAAATGTAATTCCCCTGGTAGATCTTTGCCTGGCTGCATTCCTGCTTTAAAATCTAGGCGTAAATAAAAACCGCGATGATCCAAACCATAAAACAATCGCTGTACTGAACTGCTACGGTGCATTGTTCCTCTAGCACCACCTACTTCAATTTTACCCGCACGATCCCAATCCTGTTCGTCTCCAATACCATTGATAATAGGATGAATAAAGCTTCGAGGCGATCGCTCTTGGTGTACTTCGTGTTTGTCTATCGGCTGATAAAGATTTTGAGGAATTGGTTCATTTAATGCTTGATAAATAGCACATAGATGTTCGCGAAATAGCTGGTCAAACATAGCATCTTGGTTAGAAGAATGTCCTTCCCCAAACCACCAAAACCAATCTGAGCCTTCTGCGGCATATAAAGCTTCCCACACTTGGGGGTTGTTTTCTTCGGTAGCTTCGGGATGACTAGCTAAAGTCTTTCTTGCTGCTGTCAATAAATCCCAAGCGCGATTTTTCACAGGATCGCCAATCCAGGTGGTAAAGCTACCATCTACCCATGAACCACTATGTAACTGTGGGCTGGGAATGGTTTCTATAGGAGGAAACTGCTGAATAAACTCATTAACCGTTACCAGCTTAATATCTTCATCTCGACTCAATTTCTCATACAAAGCTTCTAAGAATGGCATCCCATCGTGGGGATAATATTCCCAACAGTTTTCTCCGTCCAAAGCAATAGTTACCAACCAGGGATTTTCCAAAGCGGTATCAGGGTTTGATTGATGAGATTTGAGGGAACGAGCGATCGCTTCTAAATGTCCAATTAAATCTGCTGCTGCTTTACGAGGAGGTATTCCACTATAGGTAAAGCCAATTAAATCTGACAGGCGATGGTCGCGGAAGACAATAGCTAAATCCCCATGGTCGGTAGACATACGATAAGGACGATACAGTAACTCTGGCTCGTTAACATTTCCTGCCTCATCACGATGGAAAAAATGCTGAATACTACTCCCTAAAACTGCTTCATCAGAACAAATCCATTTAAATCCTTGTTGGCTAATATAGGGCAAAATTGTCGGGCTGACAGATTGTTCGGAAGGCCACAAACCATGGGGTTCTTGTTCAAAGCGATCGCAGTACATTTCCCAAGCAATATTCAGATGACGGGGTATATCTTCAATCCAGTCAAAACGCTGCTGGGGCAAAGTCATTTCTGGGACAGCTATTTTACCCTCATCAGTATCTGCTAAAAGAGGCAATATTGGATGAGTGTAGGGCGTAGTAATAATTTCTAGCTGACCACTATCCTGCATTTTTTTATGCTGGGGAATAATACGACTAATAATTTCTCGTTGTTTAGAATAAATCCTCTGGCGATCGCTCAAAGTAAAGTTTTTTCCTTGTTCGAGCCATTGAGCAATTTCTGGATCGTCCCAAAATAGAGGATCGATCCACGCTAAATTATGCCAGGCTAGTAAATCGCTATAATCTTGCAGCGTCCAATTTTCTAGACACCAGGTCAATCCCTTTTCTTGTTTTTGATGATAAAGTTCAGCATAGCGAGGATGAGGTTCAATCAAGGTGTGATAGTAGCCATCAAAGAAGTGTTGGATAATATATAGCTTGTCTTTAAGCTGCAAATTTGATGCTGGAGTCAAAGCCAAAGCCAAGTAAGGATCGATAGCTTCTCCTGAGCCATAGTCTTCAAGCTGCAACATCAAAGAAGGCACAAGGTTTACTGTCTGGTGCAGCTTAGGATAGCGTTCCAACATTAAAACTAAATCGAGATAGTCTTTTGTACCGTGAAGACGCACCCAAGGTAAACGATATTGTCCCCAGGTGTCTGAGTCTGCTTCTCGTGACTTATATAAGGGTTGATGCTGGTGCCAAATAAAAGCTACGTAGAGGGGATGAGACATGAATAGTTTTGTTTGGGGTTAAAATTCTTAGTGTAGATCTTAGGTTATAGATAATTTAAAACACAACAGATAATTT
>CAKZYI010000890.1 GCA_937884735.1 uncultured Pleurocapsa sp. | reverse complement strand
ACCAATGACTGGTGGGTATACGTCGGATTAGTCGAAATCTTCGCTACCCTAGTTTATAGCCGTCTGATCGTCAACAAACTCAGTTTCTTCGATCCTTGGCGAGTTATATTTACCTGCGCTATTGCCTTATTAATCTATCAAATACCTTGGCGCAATTTTGGTTGGCGAGCTAATCCTTGGCAGCGAGCAGCATTAGTAACCCCTGCATTGATGGCTTTAGTCACCGCCGAAGATATATCTTACCTAAGTTTATTCTTTACTGCCGTTTTTTATCTTCGTATTGCCTACCATCAAAAAAACTTACGTTGGAGTTATATCAGCTTAGGATTTATTAACTGGGGCATTATCAGATTAGTGTGGCAATTCAATACAGAATTCATCTGGCTAGCGGGAATTATGAGCCTGTCAATTTTGTATGTAGCTCAATTCGATCCTTACTTTATATCTCAGCGCAAACAACGTCATGTTTTGCGCTTAGTCGGCTGTAGTATTATATGTGTTGCCGCTCTTTTCTATCAAGAGCCAGGTATAATTCCTAGTGCTATTAGCTTCAGTCTCATATTCTTGGGTTTGGGTTTAAGAATCAGAGCTTTGCTGTTTTCTGGCACTATTACCCTGATCTTAACCGTTGCTTATCAACTCATAACCCTAGTTGTGGCTTATGCTTTTCTCAAGTGGGTAGTTGGCTTATTTGCAGGAATTTTCTCAATCGTAGTAGCCGCAGGATTTGAAAAAAATCGAGATCGCCTACAGGGCAAACTAAATAACTACAATCAAAAGTTACAAAATTGGCAATAATGTCTGGTACTAAATCCTGTTCCTGTTGGTATAAGTTATTCAAAATTAATGGAATAAAAGATAGTCTCCTTGTCCCCTAGTCCCCCAGTCGAACATCAAAGATGTTCCCAAAATCGAAGATTCTGGACAAAGCATAGCTTCGTGTCACCTTGTCCCCCTATAAATCTATTAGCTAGGATTTAGAACGAATACATTCACTTTTAAAATAAAGCAATTAGATAAGTTAATGGTAACTACATCCAAATATAAAGCCTGGGCAAAAGCGATCGCAATACCAGCGAAAGAATTTGATTCAACACCTCTGTCTATTATTTCGGGAGAAATTCCCACTAGCCTACGAGGAACACTATACCGTAATGGCCCTGCTAGACTATCGAGAGGAGAGCAAAGAGTAGGACATTGGTTTGATGGAGATGGTGCAATCCTAGGAATTCATTTTAGAGATGATGGTGCAACAGGAATTTATCGCTACGTAAAAACTCAAGGCTACCTAGACGAACAAGAACAAGATGCTTTTATCTATCCTAACTATGGCATGACAGCCAAGGGAGCTTTTTGGAACAACTGGCTAAAACCAGTCAAAAACGCAGCAAATACCTCAGTTTTGGCATTGCCAGACCGTTTACTGGCTTTGTGGGAAGGTGGTAAGCCTCATAGTTTGGATTTAGACACTTTGACAACTTCTGGTATTGACGATCTCGCTAGTCTAACGGATAATCATCCTTTTTCAGCTCATCCCAAGGGTGACGGAGTTACAGGAGACATTTTTAACTATGGCATAAGTCCTGGTGCAAATACTATTCTAAACTTATATCGTTGCGATCGCACTGGTAAAGTTCGGCACCATAATTCTCATACTCTATCTGGATTACCTATGATTCATGATTTTTGTTTGGCAGGAGAATATATGTTGTTTTTAGTTTCTCCAGTTAGGGCAAATTTAGCACCCATTGTGCTGGGGCAAAAAAGCTATAGCGATGCTATGGAATGGAAACCAGTATTAGGAACTGAAATTTTGATTTTCGATCGTAATAGTCTATCTTTGGTCTGTCGCAGTCAAACCGATCCTTGGTTTCAATGGCATTTTGCTAACGGCTGTATAAATGCTGAAGGAAATATTGTCACCGAGTTTATTCGCTACGATAACTTTGACACCAATCAGTACTTGAAAGAAGTTGCTTCAGGCTTTACTCAAACTCCAGCCAAGGGAACATTATGGGAGTTAACAATCGATCCTCAAACCGCTCGTGTAGTTAGCAACAAACAAGTGTTAGATGTTCAAGGAGAATTTCCCTTAGTTGCGCCCCAAAAAGTTGGTCAGCCTTGGCGTCACACCTATCTTAATGTTCATCGCAATGGTGTCAAACCTGGTGAAGAATTATTTAATGCGATCGCAAGTTTTGATCGAGAAAGTAATAATATAATGGTTGCAGACATGGGGCAAAATTGCTATCCTTCCGAACCGATATTCGTCCCCAATCAAGGCAATTCCCAACATGGTTGGTTGCTAAC
>CAKZYI010000889.1 GCA_937884735.1 uncultured Pleurocapsa sp. | reverse complement strand
AATTAATGGTTCTGGTAAGCATGTCAACTGGTCTGTAGGTAATGCGACCCAAGGAAACTTGCTCGATCCTGGTGACTCTCCCCACGAAAACGCTCAGTTTCTTGTATTCTGTGCTGCGGTAATTCGCGGAGTTCACAAGTATGGGCCTTTAATGCGGGCGGTAATTGCTAACGCTAGTAACGACCATCGTTTGGGTGCAAACGAAGCACCACCTGCAATTATGTCGGTTTATTTGGGTTCGCAGCTAGAAGAACTATTTAGCCAGATTGCCAACGGCAACATCAGCGATAACTATAGCCACAGTGGAAAACTAGAATTTGGGGTAGACACACTACCTCCTCTAGCCAAGGATGCGGGCGATCGCAACAGAACATCTCCTTTTGCTTTTACTGGCAACCGCTTTGAGTTTCGTGCAGTAGGTTCTAGTCAGTCTGTTTCTGGCCCTTTGATTGCTTTAAATACCATGCTGGCAGATTCTTTGACTGCCGTAGGCGATCTATTAGAAGCTGAACTTAGCAAAGGCTCAGACCTAAATGCTGCTATCTTAGCTGCACTAAAAGAAATCATGGAAAAACATAGTGCAGTTATCTTTGGTGGCGACGGCTATTCTGACAAATGGCACAAAATGGCGGTAGAAGAAAGAGGTTTATTAAACCTACCTACTACTGCTGATGCTTTACCTGTTCTCAAAGAAAAATATATTGAAGAGCTGTTTGAAAGAACTGGCGTACTTTCTCCTGTAGAGCTTGAAAGTCGTTACGAAGTTTATGCAGAACAGTATATTCTTTCCATTGAAGTAGAAGCCAAGTTAGTTATTGATATGGCAAAAACTTCTATCTACCCTGCTGCCATGAGACATTTGACTGATATGTCTCAAACTGTGGCGGTAGTTGGTGACATAGGTGTAGAACTAGATCGAGGCAATATCAAAACTGTTGCTGAATTAACTAATTCCATCACGTCTAAAGTGTCCAAGCTAGCTTCGGCGATCGCCAAAGAAGACTTTGGCAGTAGCGAAGAGCATATGAAATATTGTGCAACTACTATTCGTCCTTTGATGGATGATATTCGAGCAGATTCAGATGCTTTGGAAGCAGAAGTAGCAGACGATCTTTGGCCTCTACCTACTTACCAAGAAATGTTGTTTATTAAATAACTAGTAAATAGTCTCATTAAATAGTATTAAGTTTTTTTACAAACCGTTCTTCGAGGGCGGTTTTTTTACTTGTAAACTATCTTGCAAAAAACTTAATTTTTGTTTTATTTCTATTACAAAAGTTTTTATAATAGAAAATGTATCTTAGGTTTATCTTTGTCTTAACAATTATTCAATAGAATTTTTTATACAAGAACATAGATAATTGAATAACAGAGAATTTTACCATAAGCTTCATTAGACTTTAATGTATATAGTATAAGGGTTTGTGGATATTAATATAGACAATATACTCCGCTTCGCAAAATGTGTCGATTGTATAAACAAAGTTCAAATAAATCCTCCAATCATAGCAAGTTTGTCTTTGTAAAACAACAAAGTTACAAGGTTAAATTGTTAAGATAATTAATAATAAGTATTTTAATTGAGTTCTGAAAAATATCTCTTTTTTGGTTAACAGAAGATTATATACTTTTTGCGTTTACAAAACAGTATTAATTAATACGGCAAGAAAGATAAAAAAATCACAAACTATACAGAATTGAGTTTGCAATTGTAGACAAACTGACTATTATTTTCTAAATTAATCGAAGTGTAGATGAATTCTAAATTCTTAGAAGTAAAACCAGCACCAAAGCATGAAGATGCTGTTGATGTTGGCAATCAAATCAAAGGCTTGATTCCAAGACCTTTAAGAACAATATTTAAATCTTTCTCTCCCGCATGGTTTATCTGTATCCCTTTGGCAGCAGCGATTGTTGTTGTCTCGGATACGGCAGCAACGGCCCAAGGATTAGATGCTCCAGCAAACGTAGATGAACTGAGAGTTGTATTAGACTCAATATTTCTACTTTTCTGTTCTGTTCTAGTAATCTTTATGAATGCTGGATTCGGAATGCTAGAAGCAGGTTTTTGTCGTCAAAAAAATGCGGTAAATATTTTAGCGAAAAACTTAATTGTATTTGGTATTGCAACTCTTGCTTACTGGGCGGTAGGTTATGCCCTAATGTACGGTGAGGGCAATGCCTTTATTGGTACTAGTGGATTCTTTTTTAGCGGCGATCCTGCTCCTTATGGTAACGATCCTTATCCCGCAGCTGTTCCCGAAGCAATTTCATTTTTATTCCAAGTAGCTTTCGCAGCCACAGCAGCTACTATTGTTTCTGGTGCAGTGGCAGAGCGTATCAAATTCAGTGCTTTTCTTATCTTCAGTACTCTGTTGGTGGCATTTTCCTATGCTATTACTGGACACTGGGTATGGGATGGCGGTTGGTTAAGCGAAATGGGCTTTTCTGACTTTGCAGGTTCTACGGT
>CAKZYI010000888.1 GCA_937884735.1 uncultured Pleurocapsa sp. | reverse complement strand
GTAGGTCGAACATATCAAATCCTTAATCTAAATTACTAGCAACCAAAGCCAATAGATCGTCGCGACTGGAAAACTCTAATAGAACATCCCCTAAACCTTGTAGCTGTTCTATTGATAAAGCACTAATGCGAATTTCATTCTCTGATTCGATGTCACAAATAAGACGCTTCAATTGGCTTAAAATCAAACTAGCTTGACCTTGCCGTCTTCCTTGTGCCACCCAATCTTGGTAGATTAGGGGGAGAGCCGAGATACGTGTAAAATAGTGCAAGATAGCCCTCAAGCCCTTACTCTGCTTGACTTTTAAAAATCTCTACTGGTAGGTTAATCGCCCCCTCTAATGGTTGAGGAATATTCTTCAAATCCACCACGTAATCCCCGTATCGCTTGAGATTGCGGTTGGTATAAGGACTCATAGTTGCCAACATCCGACGATTAATCTTAAATCCCTCTGCACTCAAAGAACGAATTACACCAGTCATATCTACCGTATTCTGGAGAATTACCGCACTAGCTACTAAATCTAGGTATTTTAATCGCTTTTCTTGTTCTACGGGGTCATTGTCTGTAATTACGCCATCTTTGCCAAAGAACAGCCAATCCAAGAAATGATGATAGCTTTCAACGATATTAGTACAGGCAGTAACCTCTCGACGCAAAGCGCGATCGGAAATAAATCTCAGTAGATAAATGGTGCGTATGACTTTACCCAACGCCCGAAAAGCCTGATACAACCTATTCTTACGGCTATAACTGCCCAACTTCCTTAACACAGTTGAGGGTAAAAGTTTTCCCGCTTTAATTGACAGTACCACCCGCATCAAATCTTGCCAGTGAGTCTGGATTAACTTCCATTCAGCCACATCATCGAATAGAGGGTCGATATAATCGTAAACTTCATCCTTATGGGGACGGAGAAAATCCAAATCCTTCCAGTTACGAATCCTGGGCATCAATTCAATTCCCAACAGGTGAGAAAGAGCAAATACGGTAGAAGATTGTCCTTGGGTATCCGCATGAAGAGTGTCGGGTTGAATATCGGAAGTATTTTTCAGCAACCCATCAAGGATATAAACCGCTTCCCAAACCCCACAGGCAATGAAGTGAGTGAACAGGGCAATGTAAGTATCGGAAACGTGGTGGTAAGCGATTCCGCCGTAACCCCCATAGCGAATGTGATACTCGCTCATCAGGTTATTTTCATAGATTTCAAATTTACTGCCGTCGGCTGCTGCTTTTTTCCCGCTACCCCAGCATTTAGGAAGACTGAGGCGATTATAGGCATTGATGATATCTTTAATCGCAGCTTCTAGATAGGAACTGGTAACGTGACGGCGGTTGGTATAGGAAAGCATATGAGAAGTTACTTTTCCTCGAACGTGACGAGCCATCTCGTTAGGACCAATATTGCATCCATAACCAAATGCCGTCAGGATGTATCTTTCTTGAGGGTTCGATAATTTGGGTTCGCTGCCCGATAGAGGACCAAAGTGTCTCGTCCAGTTAAGCCAATGTTCCACATTACAGAGAACATCTAACACGCTGCGCTGGGGCAATCTTTCTCGAATCTCATTAAACAAGGCTTCCGCGCCGTCGGGTTTATCTTGAGCGGTAATTCTTTTGAGAACGGGAATTCCTTCTTCATTGATGGTTATTTGGTCGCCCTGCTGACAGATAACATCTACTTCGCGAGCTACTGTGGTGAGTTGTTTCTGGAGTTGAAAGACAAATTCTTCTGGAGTATCGGGAATGCCGATAGAAGAACAGTATTCGGCAAGTTTTGGTTCGCATTCCGACCAGGGTAATAGCTGTTGGCGGAAGTCAGCATAGTTCTCCGAACCCATAACACAAGCATCTCCCGTCTTCAGTTCTTTCGCTAAATGGGAAAAGATACAAATCTCTAGCTGACGGCGTACCAATAATTCTTCACCATCAATTTCTACAATTACGAGCTTTAGCCATTGGTCGCTGATAAAACTTAAGTCCAGACTGGCTTTGAGGAATTTACTTCTTCTGTGCTGGTTATCTAGAACAAACCGCACTGCTTCAATGACTGACTGCTCGTTGGAAGTAGAGCAAATTTCTAAGGACCTTACCAAGTCAAATAATGCTTTGCGATAGGGGGAATAAAACGACCAGAGTAAGGGGAAATAGTCTTTGGTATTGACCGAGGCAATTTCTGAGTATTGTTCTAATAGTAAAGGAGTCCCGCCATTGCTATCTAATAAACCCTGTACCTGTTTTCCTAGTTGAGTATGACTTGGGGATTTATCGGAGAAAACCAGAATCTCGCCAAACATTTCTAACATGGTCTGGGTTTGATTGAGATATTTTTCTCTTAGATACTCCAACTTGGTTTTGGCATTGTTATGGATTTTCTTAATCCGTTTGAGAAACATCTCTACCATGTGGTCGCGAGTTTTTACCTGAGCTTGATAGAGCAAGCACAGCAATAAAGTTCGGCGTTTGGGCAGCCTAAAATCGTTAAATTCAGAGATGTCTAGAGTTCTGGCTAATGCAGCAAAGGATTTAACTTTGGTAGCGGGGATAAATGAGAGTAATTTTTGGGCATCTCCCACCAGCATCATGGTATCGAACTTATTCTGTAGTTCTTTGATGTACTTGAGTTTGTGGCTTTTGGGAGGAGATTTAAGGAGATTAAGATTGGCATTAGTATTCTCAACTGAATCGGGAACTAGCAAGCCATCTATATTCTGCCTGTCAGTGGGGGATAGTTTGCGGGCTACTCGCTTAAATAAACGAGTATTTACAATCGAGCGAATGTGACAGGCTAAACGGTCGAGAGTACTGAAGGCTGGTAATTCGTAGCGTTGTCTGACCAACTCTTCAATGGCTACATTAATTAAATCTGCGGGATGGTCTCTGACAAAGGCTACATCTCGAATAGCTACTGCTGCTAATTCTTGACCCTGATTGTTGTAGGGACTGATATTTAGGTATTCTCTAATGGCTTCTTGATAGTAGCGAATCGACCGTAGGGAAGGAACAGGAGAGACTTGGTAATTTAGCCGAAGACAGGTGCGGAGGTGAATAATAATTGGCTGGGGAACTAATTCTGGATGAGTGAAATAACCCAATCTCTGAAAGGATTTGAGCATCACCATCAATCCCAAGAAACCAGTTTTACTTCTGGTGCGACTGGTGACAAACTTTATTTCTTCAACGGTTGGGGTGTAAAGTTCGTGTAGTTCTTTGTTAGATGGATAACGTTTGAACTGAGGATAGGCAGTTCGACTAATTACGGTAATAGCGATCGCCTCCACAGATAAACTCAACTAACTTAAATTGAGATTACAGCATTGATTTGACCTTTATTCGTGCTACGAAACATTACTTTGCCTAAAAGACATCATTCTCGGCAAAGTATCATTGAGACATAGACCCCAGCATGAGGTGTTTACCTATGCTACAAATAACTGCTCCAGGTTCTTTTTCGGCAAAGTTTAAAAATTCCCCTCCGATCAAACAGCCCTCGAAAGGGGAAAGGGAATATTTGCGTCCGTCAGAGGTCAAAGCTTTGATGAACGCTGCTAAGAGTGTCGGGAGGAATAGAGTCAGGGATGCGGCAATGATTCTGTTGATGTTTCGTCACGGTTTGCGGACGGCAGAATTAGTAGCTCTTAAATGGTCGAGAGTAGACCTGGCTTCTGGTTATCTTGAGGTTCAAAGAGTCAAACACGGTCATCATAGCGTACATCCTCTTCGTTCTCCTGAGTTAAGAGCTTTGAGACAGTTGAAGAGAGATTATCCCGATACCCAGTATGTCTTTGTTTCGGAGAGAAAAGCACCTCTGTCTACTCGTTCGGTTCGTCACATTGTGGCTAGGGCTGGGAGACTAGCGGGAATTGAAGGTCGGGTGCATCCCCATCAGCTACGTCATTCCTGTGGTTACTATCTGGCGACTAACGGGCAGGATACCAGAGCGATTCAGGATTATTTGGGACATCGAAATATTCAGCACACGGTTCGCTACACTCAGCTAAATCCTTCTAGATTCGAGAGTTTCTGGACTGATTAGGGCAAATAATTTGAAGGAGAACAGGAAAGTGTTAAAGATGAATCGAGAAGAATTAATCAAGAGATATGCTGCTGGGGAGAGAGATTTCTCTGGAGTTGATTTGAGTGGAATTGATTTGAAAAATGTCGAATTGAGCAACATCAACTTGACTGGGGCTAACTTGACTGGAGTTAACTTGACTGGTGCTATTCTTGCTGACGTTGAGGCGGACAACGCTAATTTCACCAATGCCAACTTGAGCAAAACTAGTTTCGGTTATGGTTGCTATTTCAGAAATGCCATCTTTGAAAGAGCTAATTTAAGACAAGCCCATTTTTCCGAACCTGATTTAAGTGGTGCTAATCTCAAAGGGGCTAATCTTGAAGACGCTTTTTTGCTTGGTTCTGGATTAATAAATGCCAACCTCGAAGGGGCTAATTTGGAACGAACCAATCTGGTTGAAAGCAATCTTGAAGGGGCTTATGTCGAAGGTTCTAGTATTTACGAGGCTTATATTGAAGATGAATTCGACATTATTGATGGAATTATTCAAATCCAAAAAGACGCTTCCTGGTGGTAAATAAATTTATACTTCTAAATTGAAAAACAAGTCAGAGTAATAGTTTGAGAGCTATCTTGCACTTTTTTACACGTATCTCGGCTCTCCCCC
>CAKZYI010000887.1 GCA_937884735.1 uncultured Pleurocapsa sp. | reverse complement strand
GGTGGCAGTAATTTGCAGCGATTTGTCACAGCTAGAACAAGTGAAATTTTTGGCTCAAAAAGCGATCGCTTTACATGGGAAAGTTGATATATTAGTTAATAATGCAGGTTATGGGCAAATGGGAGCAGTAGAGTTGATTCCTCCTGCCGCAGCTCAAGAACAGTTTGCGGTAAACTTTCATGCACCATTAGTTTTAGCTCAAGAGTTAATTCCCACAATGCGATTGCACCGTAGCGGTAAGATTGTTAATATTAGCTCTCTTGGTGGTCTAGTTCCCTTTCCCGCAGCGGGTATGTATAGCTGCTCCAAATTTGCTTTAGAAGCTTTGAGCGATGTTCTGCGGATGGAATTAAAAGCTTTTAATATTAAAGTTGTTGTGATCGAGCCTGGTCCAGTGGTAACAGATTTTTTCAAGGTAGCCTGGCAAAAAGTGCAGGAGACTATTCCTAACTATAGTGAAACTCCTTACGCGCCTATTTTTAAAAATATTGAAGCCATCGATAAACAATTAGATTTACTGGGCTGGAGTGGTTCAAAAACAGCCAAAGCGATCTCTAAAATAATAGCAAAACCTAATCCTAAACCACGTTATATCTTGGCAACGGGAGGAAAGACTATGGTTTTTATGATGAATAAAGTCCTTCCTCTTTGGATAAAAGACGAATTTTGGCGGCGCTTTTATGGACTGCACAAGATTGATTCTGGAAAATAAATCGGTGGTCTATGTCTTTTGGTTTTTAATTAGACCAATAATATGAAAGAGTAAAAAGAATTTACTATTAAGAGCAAGATGAGTATTTTTAATCAGATTTTAAGTGCGATCGACAATCCTGAAATGGAAGCTAGCACAGGTCAACTAGGTTCAATTTTAGACACAGTACAGCAGTTGAGTGGAAGTACTCAAGCCAAGCCAGATGCCATACAATCAGCAATGTCTATTGTTGGTAGCTACACCAAGTCCGCGCTACAGCAGAAACGTAACAATGGAAATATGTCTCAGGTTAATCAACTAGTCAATCAGTTTGGCGGTACTAGAGCAAACTCCCAGGTCATGTCTGCTTTATTTAATAATAATCAGATTCAAGACATGATTCAAAAAATTAGCCTTCGTACTGGTTTGGACTCTAAAATGATTCTATCGATGCTTCCTGTATTGGTACCTCTAGTATTGAATATGCTCAAAACTGGTAATAGAAAAGGCAATATACAGGCTCAAAATCCAGTAGTGAGCAGCTTTCTAGATGCCGATGGTGATGGCGATGTGGATCTAGCCGATGCAATGGGTATGGCATCCCGTTATTTGGGTAGATAATAAAACGGCGTTGCATCTTTATAGGATAGTAAAGGCTGACCCTTGAGACTAAAACAAAGGCACGCAATGCAAATGCATTGCTAGTCGTTAGACGACTATGAAAGCTCTGCTTTCTGCGCCCTTTGTCCCTAAAGGGATACCGCAAGCATATGCAGCTATGCAACGCCAATAAAAGAAATGTGCGATCGCAGTGTAAAAACATCAAAAATTGCAGGGCGATAATTTGTTTGTTGATTACAAAAAAATAGCAATAATATTAAATATTGCTCGTTTCTGAAAAATAAATTGCTTACCAGCTTTTTTAAAATACGAGCTTAAACCTAACCAGGATAGGTAACAGTTTAGTGGTGTTAGCGATCGCATTTATTAATAAATTTCGCTCTCGCGATTAACATTGAACGCAGACTACAACCATTGATAATTGTTCGTCAATAATTGATACTTGTTATAGTATTTCAATCTCGACCTACGTCATGACCTTAACTGTATACAATACTTTCACCCGCAGCAAATCAGAGTTTAAAACTATTGAAGAAAATAAGGTGCGGATGTATTGCTGTGGCATTACAGTTTATGATTATTGCCATCTCGGTCACGCTCGAACTTGTTTAGTATGGGATGTAGTGCGTCGTTACCTAGAATGGAGTGGGTACGAAGTAAACTACATTCAAAATTTTACTGATATTGACGACAAAATTCTCAACCGCGCTAGACAGGAAGGCACATCAATGGAGGCGGTTTCTGAAAAGTATATCGCAGCTTATTTTGAAGACATGGAAAGTCTTGGGGTGGGCAAAGCAACTGCCTATCACCGCGCCACTCATACACTAAACGGTATCAAGCGTTTGGTGCTTGAACTAGAACAAAAAGGTTTTGCTTATCCAGCAGAAGGGGATGTTTATTATTCCGTACAGAAGTTTCCTGAATATGGCAAATTGTCGGGGAGAAAATTAGAAGATATGCAGGCTGGTGCTAGTGGCAGAGTAGGGGCAGAAGATCCTGAAGCGAGCAAGAAGCAATATCCTTTTGATTTTGCTCTCTGGAAAGCCGCCAAAGAAGGCGAGCCTGCATGGGAATCTCCCTGGGGAAATGGTCGCCCTGGCTGGCATATAGAATGTTCGGCAATGGTGCGCGAAATATTGGGGGAAACCATTGATATTCATGTTGGTGGCGGGGATTTAACTTTTCCCCATCATGAAAACGAGATTGCCCAATCTGAAGCGGTAACGGGACAACCTTTGGCTAATTATTGGTTGCACAACGGCATGATTATTGTCGAAGGCAAGAAAATGTCTAAATCTTTGGGCAACTTTACTACTATCCGCGAATTATTAGATAAATACGATTCAATGGCAGTGCGCTTGTTTATATTGCAAGCTCAATATCGCAAGCCTGTAGATTTCAACGATAAAGCCTTAACTGGTGCGACTAATGCCTGGTTGACACTGCAAGAAGGATTGTTGTTTGGCGATCGCTATGGCGAAAAACTCGGCTTTACTTCTGACTCAGATTTGGATGAAGAAGCGATCACTAAATTTAAAGATGC
>CAKZYI010000886.1 GCA_937884735.1 uncultured Pleurocapsa sp. | reverse complement strand
TGAGAGATTGAACCATCCCATGCATGGGAATAACAATGTGTCCATCTACCAAATCTGCTGCCTCTTGGGTAACACCCCATTTTTCTGTGCCCAAAAGAATTGCTGTGGGCTGAGTGTAGTCAACTTGACGGTAATCGATCGCAATATCACTTAAATGAGCAGCATAGACTTTGTGATTGCTTTTTTGCAGGTGTAATATGGCAGTTTTGATGTCAGAATGAAAATGTAGATTGACCCATTTTTCGCTTCCTTGAGCTACCTGAGAAAATGTTGGCGTATCGCTATGACGGTTAACTGCATGAACGGCAAAAACTCCCACAGCATCACAGGTGCGAATAATAGCCGAGAGGTTGTGGGGTTTATGAACATCTTCAGCCAAAACTGTAAGATCTGGCTGTCTCTGGTTCAATACCTGTTTTAGCCTTTCATATCTTCTAGGGATCATTTCAGTTAACAATGAGCAGTGGGCAACGAACAGTTATTATAGGGCGTGTCCTCAATCGAAGGAAAGAATACTGTTTGTTTAGTATCTGAGAATGACAATAATGCTACTGCTTAAAAATATTACCCAAAAGATTAGTTCTGACTTGCTGATTTTGCTAAACATAGTAATTATGAAACAGATATACAAATATAGTGGTTTTCACATACACGAGGTACAGTTTGATGTTCTAGTTCTGGCTAATGGCCAACTAAGACATACCTTACAAATCCAAGAATTGCTATATCCTAAAACATATCATCTAGGAGGTTCTGGTTGACGCTCGCCTAAAAAAACTAAAGATAAAATTTATTTCAAGGCGATCGCATTTCGCAACATAACACTTATTTTTTTAAAGTAGGTTGCTAGCTTGAGTGCAATTATCAACATGACAAATATTGAGCCAATTAGTTTATTAGTACCGCTATTTTTATTAAGCTTAATAGTATTGGCTGCCATCTTTTTTTATTATCAAACTTAATGTCAGAAATTCGTGGAGTTTGGATTGCAAATCGTCCCCATAGTCAGGTTTTAGAATCGCGAGATAATATTATAGATGCGATCGCTTTTTTGCATTCTTATGGGTTTAACTATATCTTTCCTGTAGTTTGGACGAGTGGTTATTCTCTCTTTCCCAGTCAGGTAATGGGTATATATGAGTTGCCCACAATAGATCCTTTTTATGGAGAGCAACAAAGAGATATATTGAGAGAAATTGTTGAGGAGGCGCACAAGTGCGACATCAAAGTTATTCCTTGGTTGGAATATGGTTTTGCTGCTTCTCATTTATTGAGCGGGGGACATATTTTAAAACAATATCCCCATTGGCAAGCAGTAAACAAGGAAGGAAAAAAAGTAAGACATGGTGGCTTAACCTGGATGAATGGTTTTAGGGCTGAAGTACAGCAATTTATGTGGGAAATAGTGGCTGAAATTGTTGCAGGTTATGATGTTGATGGTATTCAAGGATGCGATCGCCTTCCTGCAATGCCTGTCAGTGGAGGTTATGATGATGATACGGTGGCGCGATACAAGACAGCATTGGGCAAACATCCTCCGCAAAATCCTCAAGACAAGCAATGGATGCAGTGGCGTGCAGATATCTTAACTGACTTTCTGGCAAAGCTATATCATCAGGTAAAAGCGATTAAGCCCGATGCGATTGTTTCTTTATCCCCAGCGGTATTCCCTTTTAGCTTATACAATCTTATGCAAGATTCTCCTGCATGGATAGCTAAGGGTTTAGTGGATATTATTCACCCACAAATATATCGTTCCAACCATTTTAGTTACAATCAAGAAACCAAGAAAATAGTTAAAACTTTCGATCGCAATTCTTTGATCAAGTTTGCCCCTGGAATTGCCTTTACTGCTAATGGCAAAGATCTCACCATTAAAGACTTAGTAAAATGTATTAAAACAAATCGCGATCGCTCTTTTAATGGACAGGTATTCTTTCATTATGAAGGGTTGCGTAAGAATAATGATACTCTAGCGATCGCTTTATCCGAGCAAGCTGTTGGCTTTCAACCAGGCTAAAAGTATCTAGAACTAAGAAAGAATTGGTCGTAAACTGTCTTCGTTGTCTACTATCCAATTATAGATGTCTGCAAACGTTTTTTCTGGCTTTATCTCTGGTTGCCACTGAGTTTTTTGATAAATGCGATCGCAATCAGTGATGTAGATCGGGATATCGCCTGTTCTTTCGTCAGTTACAGGCTCTATTTCAATAGTATTTCCTGTAATTTTTTGACATAAATTGGTCATTTCCAACAAAGAAAGGTTGCTAAATCTGCCTCCTCCCACATTCAGCACGTCTCCATCGCAAGTATTAAAATGATTTAGCTGGTAGTCTACCAGTCTTAATAAATCATGGATGTGGAGAAAATCTCTAACCTGTTTTCCTGTGCCACCATAACCAATATATTTAAGAGATTTTTTAAAATAGTGAGCTGCCATCCACAGTACAATCACTCCCTGGTCTACTTTCCCCATTTGCCAAGGCCCTGTTAATATACCACAACGATTCACAATAGCCTGTAAACCATAGGAGTGCCTGTATTCGGCAATTAAAAGTTCTGAGGCTAATTTAGTCGTACCATAGAGGGATCTATAGGTATCTATCGGAAAGTCTTCGGTGATTCCCTGTACAGATATACCAGGGGTAGTTTGCTCTACTGTCAGTTCGAGCCTTGTATTATTTTCGACAATACTTAGAGCAGATAGGGGTTCAATAGAATAAACGCGACTGGTCGAGAGAAACAGCAAGCCAGCCTTGGTTTTTCTAGCTAATTCTAATAGGTTTATCGTACCAACTAAGTTAGTATTTAAAATATATTGAGGAGAGCTAAAACCAGCCAATACAGAAGGTTCAGCC
>CAKZYI010000885.1 GCA_937884735.1 uncultured Pleurocapsa sp. | reverse complement strand
CCTGAGATTGCAACAAATCTTAAGCAATAATTAGGCAACAAGCCAGCCTTGAAATCTAAAAAATATTCAATCAAAAACTTCCTTTGTCGCTGACTCTAACCCAAGAGGAATTGACGAAGTTATCAAAGAAGCTAAGAAAGGAACAAATGCAGTACAGGGTGGTGCTGATTCAGGTAAAATGATCAGTCCTGATGAAACTAGCGCAACTACAGTGAAAGAAAAAGCCGCTAATTTCTTTGACAGTTTAACCGACTAAATTGACAAGGTTAAAGCAAAAGTATTTTCAACAAGATTTAGTTTATAACTAAATCTATACTCGCATTAATTTTCAATATAAATTCAAAGCTTGTAAACATATTTCCTGGCTATCCAAGCAGTAATAAATGGTGTAGTCAGGAAATTTAGTATTATTAATATTAGATATTGGCAAAAAATGACCAAAATAAAAGAAGATAATTTTATATTAGCTGGGGTTATCAGCACATTGGGCGGTTTGACCGAAGCTATAACTACAGAAACCCAAAAAATTTTAGAAAAAACCACAGTCTCTACAGGAGAAACTCTAGAGTGGATTGCTTCTAATCCAATTCTCAAATCCGCAGACAATATCATTGGTTTAGATTGGCTCATGACCTTTTTGGGTAAGGTAGACACTTCCAGGGTGCAGGCAAATGTAGCCAAAATGCGATCGCAATATCCCAATGAAACACCAAACCAAATTGCCAATCGCTTGATTGTTGAAAAAACTTGGAAGGGTGGGCGTTTGGGACTGTTGACCAATATTATTCCACCCATTGCAGCATTATTTTTGGGAATAGAATTAATTGCCACTACCAAGCTGCAAACCGAAATGGTTTATGAAATTGCCGCAGCTTATGGCTTAGATTTAAATGAGCCTGCTAGACGAGGAGAAGTGTTGGCAATTTTTGGTCTATCCTTGGGTGCAGACGTTTTAAAAACAGGCTTGACGATAGTTGAAATTATCCCTGGTATTGGTGCAGTTGTGGGTGCATCAACTAATGCCGCCATGCTATACGTTTTAGGTCAAACAGCCTGTCGCTTTTATCAGGAAAAAACTTCTAGTACAGCACTTGCATCTATGCAACAGCAAACCGATGTGGATTGGCAGATAGCTTTAAAGCAATCTAAAATTATGGACTGCATTCTGGCTCATATGGTGCAGGTTAGTTACCCAGAAGAAGATTGGACAGAAATTTTACCCAAAATCAAAGAAATTTCTCCTGACTCGGTAAACACGATTGCTGACAATCTAAAACAGCATCGCAATTTATCGGCATTGCTTGAAGAATTAATGGCAGATTTTGCACCTCTAACCTTGAGTCGATGCTATGACATCGCTATGTCCAACGGTAATATTACCCTAGAAGAACAAGAAATACTGAGCCAAATTGCAGTTAAGTTTAATTTGGACTTGTCCACAGTAAGCAATCAATGATATGCAACGAACAGCAATTATTAACCTCTACTTCTAAGTATTAATTTACAATAAAATGTAACTACGTAATCCAAATTCATGACTGCTAGCGAATATACCATTTTAATAGTTGACGATTCTGCTGAGGATCGCGAGGTGTATCGTCGCTATCTAAATCAAGAATTTTTTGCCGCTTACAAAATTGTTGAAACAGAATCGGGTAGGGAAGCTTTAGAACAAATAGCAACTATAAAGCCAGACATAATCATACTTGATTACTTGTTACCCGATTGCGACGGTTTAGAGTTTATTGAAGACCTAAAAACTCAAATAGATGCAATCCCTCCTATTATCATGCTGACAGGGCAAGGAAACGAAATAGTTGCCGTTGAAGCAATGAAAAGTGGGACAAAAGATTATTTGGTAAAAGGGCAATTGACTTCCAAGGTTTTGACTAATTCAGTCAAAAATATTTTGCAGGAAGATCGTTTACAATCTCTACTGCATAAAAGCTTTCAACAACAACAGTTGATTGCAGAAACTGCGTTACGCATTCGCAAATCCCTAGACTTATCAGAGATTCTTAATACTGCCGTTCGAGAAGTTCGGCTATTATTAAATTGCGATCGCGTAATTATTTATCGATTTACTCCAGATATGAGTGGCGATATTGTTGCTGAAGCCCTCAATCCTGGCTGGACAAAATCTTTGGGGCTTAATATAGTCGACACCTGCTTCCAAGATAAAGGTGCAAGTAGATATAAAAAGGGAAAAAGCCTAACGATTGATAATATTTATGAATACGGACTTTCCTCTTGCCATATTAAGTTGTTAGAACAGTTTGAGGTGAAGGCTCATGTCGTATCCCCCTTGTTGCTAGAATCTTCATCAGCTTCAGAAGAATCAAATCTCTGGGGATTGCTGATTGCCCATCAGTGCGACGATGTTCGTAATTGGGAAACTGAGGATGTAGAATTATTAAATAAGCTATCAGTGCAGCTAGCGATCGCAATACAGCAAGGAGAATTATTAAATAACCTCAAACGCGAATTGCGTACTAGGAAAAAACTAGAAACAGAATTAGCCAGAAGAGTCCAAGTTTTAGAAGCGTCTGAAGACTATATTGGCATTGCCGATGTTAATGGCAATGCTATTTGGAATAATCCTCAAATGAAACGAGTAATGGGGATTAATGAAGATGCCAATCTAGCTAATTTATCAATTGCTGACTATCATCCAGCTTGGGCTTTTGATATTATCCAAAATCAAGGAATTCCCACCGCAATCCTGCAAGGTACTTGGTTGGACGAGACTGCATTGCTCGCAAAGGATGGTCGAGAAATACCAGTTTCACAGTTAATTATTGCTCACAAATCAGAGGGAGGCAAAGTTGAGTATATCTCCACGGTTATGCGTAACTTGACTCTACAAAAAGAGTCAGAAAATTCTCTCAAAGAAAAAGCTTTAGAATTGGAGTGGTCGAATAAAAAACTACTAAAAACTACAGCATTACTCAAAAAGCGCAATCAAGAATTAGATCGGTTTACCTATGTTACTTCCCACGATCTAAAAGCACCATTGAGAGCGATTGCTAATTTAGCTACTTGGTTGGGGGAAGATTTGGAGGGGCAAATACCAGAAGAAAATCAACAGCACCTCACCCTAATGCAGGCGAGGGTTAAACGAATGGAAGATTTGATTCAGGGCTTGCTTGACTACTCTCGTATAGGCAAAAAAAGAACTCCTATAAAAACTGTCAATGTCAATCAAATGATTGACGACATAACCAATTTTTTGTCACTACCACCAGATTTTGAGATTGTTGTATCTGGCAACCTTCCTATCCTGGAAACTGAAAAGATTTTGTTACAGCAGGTTTTTTCCAATCTAATTGACAATGCCGTTAAATATCATCCTCAACAGCAGGGTAAGATTTCTATTTCCGTAGAAGAACAAGATCATTTTTATCAGTTTGCGGTGAAAGATGACGGTTTAGGTATAGACCCTCAATATCACGATCGCATTTTTACCATCTTCCAAACTCTACAGGCAAGAGATACGATTGAAAGTACGGGTATTGGTTTATCTATCGTGAAAAAGATTGTCGAAGGTCAAGGAGGAAAAATATGGATCGAATCTCAGCTTGGTCAAGGAGCTACTTTTTACTTTACCTGGAGAAAACAACCTCTCTTTTAAGCCCACAACCTACAACTCATAACACAACCTAATTCTCCCTACTGTTAATTAACTGCTTTAAAGTCGTTTGTGCGTTTTTAAAGTCAGGATTTAATTCAATTGTCCGCTGCAAACAGACGATCGCTTTTTCTTTTTGTTGATACTGTAAAAGTCTTTTTGCCAGACTAAAATATTCTTCTGGCTTAACCAAATTTGGCTCAATACTAAATGCTTCATGCCAATATAAAGAAGCTTTTAAATGTTCTCCTGTCTTGTGATAAACCCTGGCTAAATTACGATAACTCTTGGCAAAATTACAGTCTAACTGAAGTGCTTCTTGATAACAGCTAATAGCTTTTTCCCACTGTTCTTTTTGCGCGTAAATACTGCCCAAATTATTCCATGACAAGGCTGAGTCAGGTTTTTGTTGAGAAGCTTGATTTGTATCAACTTGCGAAATATCAGCCGTATTAGAATCTTGTTTTGCTATCTTAGTTTCAACCTTGGGTAATAGTTTTTGGGCAACATCTTTAGGTACCAAAGACATATTATTTTTAGTATCTTTGGCAATTACCTTGATGGCGTTAGACTTAGAGCTAGACAACAATTTCCGAATAGGTTTATAACTAGCAGACTTTTGATGGCTTGACTTAACTAAGCGATCGCTTTTAGCATCGGGTAGAGATATCAGCTGATGATAATAAACTACTGCCTGTTGCCATTCCTCCAAATCTTCTAACATTTGAACTAACTGAGCCAATTCTGTCTCCGCAAAAGGATTTAACTTGATGCCATGGGTAAATAAAATACTGGCTTCTTTTAGTTTTCCTTGCTGAGATAGTTCTTTGCCAAAATTAAAATAGTCTTCTGCATCTAAAATTGTCGAATCAAGATCTATTGCTCGACAAAGACATTCTAGAGCTTTTTCCCCGTCTCCCAACTCTTCCCAAATCTGCGCCAAATTGCGATAAGTTTCAGCTAAATTGGGGTCAAGAATAACCGCCTGTTGATAGTAGTCTAAAGCCTTTTGCCAGTCTTCTCTATCTGCATATAATGCCCCTACATTAGCGTAAACTGTAGCTAAGTTAGGATTAATGGTTAAAGCTTTGGCATAAATCCCTAATGCTTCAGCTTGCTTGCCCTGACGATATAAAATATCTCCCAATATTTTATAAGCATCAGCAAGATTGGAGGTAATTTCTAGAGCATTTTTACAAGCCAAAATTGCCTTACTCCAATTATGTTCTTGGCAGTAAACTTTAGCTTGCTCGATATAAATCAAAGCAATGGACTTTTTTTGTTCCTGAGTAGGTAGATCTAGCTGATTGAGAGGTTTAGTTAATACCAAGGTTCGATTTTCACGAGTTTCAGAATAAGTTAGTTTGCTTTCTGGAGAAGACAAGGTAGAAGAATTCAAATTAGTATTCATTACGGAAACTATTGTAGGAACAACTCAGCTCTAAATTCAGATAAGATAAACGTGGTTAATACTATCGTATGTAATTGCGAATCGCCATACTTTTTTCGTGACGTTTATCTAAAATACAAGACAAAAATTTTAAATATAACTAGTGATACAATTTGCCAAACGCTTACAGGCTCTTTCTCAGAACGTATTTGCCGATATGGATCGAGCCAAAACAAGCGCGAGAAACTCAGGACAAAAAATTATTGATTTATCTTTGGGTTCATCAGATCTACCCGTAGCTGAAACTACTATTCAAGCTATGGAAAAAGCCTTGCACGACCCCCAAACTCACGGTTATTTGCTCCATGCTGGTACAAAAGAGTTTCGAGTTGCAGCCGCTAATTGGTACGCCAAAAGATTTGGTATTTCTGTAGATCCAGAAACCGAAGTATTACAACTAATAGGATCTCAAGAGGGCACAGCACACCTACCTTTGGCGATTCTCAATCCTGGGGAAATAGCTTTACTCCTCGATCCTGGTTATCCCTCCCATGCTGGGGGAGTTTATCTTGCGGGGGGAGAAATTTATTCCCTGCCTTTGTTAGCAGAACATGACTTTTTGCCCATACTCACAGATAATCCCACTAATATTTTAGATAAATCTAGAATGATGGTGCTGAGTTATCCCCACAATCCTACCTCAGCGATCGCACCTCTAGCTTTTTTCGAGGAAGCAGTAGAGTTTTGCCGTCAACACAATATAGTTTTAGTCCATGACTTTCCCTATGTAGATCTAGTTTTTGATCGATCTCTCAATCTTGCCCCTTCAATTCTTCAAGCCGATCCTCATAAAGAGTTGAGCATCGAATTTTTTACCCTGTCGAAATCCTATAATATGGGTGGATTTCGCATTGGCTATGCCATTGGTAACTCAGAATTAATCCAAGCTCTAAGACAAGTCAAAGCAGTAGTTGATTTTAATCAATATCGTGGCATATTAGATGGTGCGATCGCAGCTTTATCGGGTTCGCAAACATCTGTCACCGAAACCGTAGCTACTTTCAAAGCCCGTCGAGATGCTTTTGTTCGAGCTTTAAATGATATTGGCTGGCAAGTACCATTACCCGAAGCAACCATGTACATTTGGGCAAAACTCCCCGAACCCTGGCAAAACAATTCAGTTGGGTTTTGTACCCAGCTTGTAGCCCATACTGGGGTTGCAGCCTCTCCTGGTGCGGGATTTGGACAGTCTGGAGAAGGCTATATCCGCTTTGCCCTAGTTCGAGATCCTGAAACTCTGCGTCAAGCAGCAGCAAAAATAAAACAATTCATCGATAGAGTTTAATTATAGCGATCGCTCTTAAGCAACAATTTCTTCTCAAATTCAAATCAACTTGTTACAATTGTACGTGTATAAGTACAATAAATATAATAATATGCAAATAGTGAACTACTCAGAAGCAAGAAAAAATTTTAAAGCAGTTTTAGATAGGGTAGTAAATGACCAGGATTGCACTGTAATTACCAGAAGTGGTGTTGAAGATGCAGTGATTATGTCCAAGTCTCACTACGATTCAGTCATGGAGACTTTACACATAATGCGATCGCCTGCCAATGCTCAACATTTAATGGAAGCGATCGCCAGAGATAAAGCTGGTGAATTTGAAGAACACGATCTTTTAGATGGGTAATCTGTACTGGGATAGGAAAGCCTGGGAAGATTATATTTACTGGCAAAGTCAAGACAAGAAAACTCTTAAGAGAATTAATAAGTTGATTCAAAACACCTTGGTTACTCCATTTACAGGAATCGGAAAACCAGAGCCATTAAAAGAAAACTTATCGGGTTATTGGTCGAGAAGAATTGACGAGACTAATCGGCTTATTTATGACTTTAAATTAAGGCGATCGCTAATGGGCTTAATTACCAAATAGTCTGAATACTAGATAGCTTAATTT
>CAKZYI010000884.1 GCA_937884735.1 uncultured Pleurocapsa sp. | reverse complement strand
ATCATTATTTTCTGAAGCATCTTCTGAAACTTTTGAGCATTTAATTGTCGCATCAGGACACAAAGTTAGTTAAAAGCAATTAGTTTTAATAAGTTGTAAAAAATAAAATATGCAAATACCACCAGAAATAACATACCGTGATATTGATAAAACAGAGAAGATAGATTCTTTGATACAGGAAAAAATTGCCAAGCTAGAGCAATTTTGTGACTATATTAATAGCTGTCGCGTAGTTTTAGAAAAAGCTCATGAAAATCCTAGTAGTGGTTCTCCCTACAAGGTAAGTATCGATATTACTATTCCCCATGGCAGAGAATTAGCCGTAACCCATAATCCCGACAAAGGAAAGCAATATTCTCCTTTAGAAACAGTAATTAGGGATGCTTTTGAAGCAGCACGTCGTCAGCTAGTTAGTATCACTACAGAACAAAAAGGTGAGCGAAAAATTCACCCCGAACAAGAAATTAGGGCGATCGTTACTAAGTTATTCGTTGACCAAGATTACGGCTTTATTAAAACAGTAGATACTGGTAGAGAGGTATATTTTCATCGTAATAGTGTAGTCAACAGCAATTTTGATGAATTATCTGTAGGAAACGGCGTGAGATTCAAAGAAACAGAGGGGGAAATGGGTCCTCAAGCTACTACCGTAATGGTTTTAGATCAGCAAAGTTCTTCTACTGTAACCGAAGCAGATTCGATTCCCTCTGCGGTAGAAAAGCCATTAGGATGGAGTTGATCGAAACTTGTAACATCATTCTTGCTCAGAATAAAACTAAATAATATTGACTAATTGTTGAAAACTGTCTTATTTTCGGGGCAGTTTTTTATTGTCTTGGGAATTATTAAGCTAATTATTAATTGGGAATGGTTTAAATTTTGACTGCCAATTTCTTCTACAATACAAAAGGCTTTTAACTCTTTATTTATAAGTTTGCGATCGCCTACAGGCTCAAATTATATCTTGTGGGTATTTTAGTTTGTTTAATATGAAAATTTTTGCTTTGAAGCTAAATCAGTTAGCGTTTCTAATTATTGTCTTTTTAGTCTCTTTACTCTTATTTTTAAATTTAGGAAAGCTGTTAAGCGATCGCGATACGATTTATCTGGCAATTGCAGGGCCTACAGGGGGTGAAAATACTTCTGGAATTGAAATGGTGCAGGGGGCGCAATTATATTTAAATAAGCTTAATCATGAAGGAGGAATAGACGGTAAAAAAGTTAGACTTCTTGTATATGACGATCGCAATGATGTCAATATAGCCACAGAAAAAGCTACAGAAATTCTCGATTCAACAAATGCTTTAGCAGTCTTGGGACACCTGTATAGTTCTACCTCCATTGCAGCAGGAAAAATATACAAAGCAGGTGGAATATCTGCAATTTCGGCTACAGCTACCGCAGATGAGGTTACTCAAGATAACTCTTGGTATTTTCGTGTTATTTTTAATAATCGCCTTCAGGCTAGTTTTATTGCTAACTATGCAGAAAAGATTTTAAAACACGACCGCGCCAGCATTATTTATAGTGATGACAGTTATGGCAAAACTTTAAAACATTCTTTTGTTAAAACTTTTACTAGTTTAGGAGGAGAAGTAAAAAATCAATGGGCAATTGACATTAATGCTGATGATTTTGCGGCGAAAAAGAAGCAAATTATTTCAGATTTATTAGCTTCTAAAAAAGAAGACCCAGGAATTATTTTTTGCGCGACTCATAATAGCGACGTAGTAGATTTAATCGTCCAAATGAGAAGAAAAGATCTAAACTATCCTTTAATTGGTGCTGATTCTTTAGGAAACACTGCCTTTGCCCAAAAGTTTCAACAATATGCGGAAGAAAAAACTAATTCTGGTTACTTTAGTAATGGTATTTATGCAGTATCACCTATTATATTTGATGTAGCAAATGAAAAAGCACAACAGTTTAGAAATCAATATATTCAGCAATATAAACAGTCTCCAAGTTGGACTGCCGCTAATTATTATGATGCGGCATATACCGCAGTAGAAGCGATCAAAAAAGCAAATATAGATTCTAAGAACTTAAGTATTGAGCAGCAAAGAAATAAAGTAAAAAATGCTCTAGAGAAAATTAATAATATAGACAATAGTATTCAGGGATTAACAGGAAATCTCTATTTTGATCGCCTGGGTGATTTTAACGAATCAATTCATATTGGTACTTTTGAACAACAAAAGTTCATCTCTGCTTTTACTCAACTACAACCAGTCAAAAATGTTCAAGCTATTAGCAATTTTGATACAGCATTAAATTCAGGAAAGGTATTATCTGTTGACGGCAAATATATGCACAAAACTAATATTGTGTATACAGGAATAGATATTAATGAAATTAGAAATTTAGATGAAAAAACTTCATCTTATTTGGTAGATTTCTATCTATGGTTTCGTTATCAGGGCGATATAGATGCAGATAATATTGAGTTTACCAACTATGGGACGGATCGAATGGATTCTGGAGATAAGTTAGAATTAGACGATCCAATCCAAGAATCAGCAATTGATGGTGTTAACTATCGCGTATACCGTATAAAGGCTGATTTCAAAGAGAAATTTCGTTTCGACAATTACCCTTTTGATAGCCAAGAATTAGCTGTTCGCTTTCGGCACATTAATTTAACTCGCAAGGATTTAATTTATGTAGTTGATGTGGTAGGAATGCGCGATACTATTGCTCAAGAAGTTATCAATAATTGGGGAAAATCGAAAGTTTTTGAAACAATTAGTGACTGGAAAGTGAAAAAAGTTGATTTTTTTCCTAGCGTCACGATCAACGACTCCACTTTGGGAAATCCTAAGTTTTTTGGTTTAGATACTAATCTCGAATATTCTCGCTTTAATACAGTTATTCACATAAAAAGAGATGTAATTAGCTTTTCAATTAAAAACTTACTACCTTTACTATTTTTTGTTGGGGTATCATATTTACTATTATTTTTACCATTTGAAAATATTTCCATAGAAGCAGTTAGCGGTACTTTACTAGCAATTGTCTTTTTTCATCTCAGCTTATTAGACAGTCTGCCCGAAGGAATTGGCTATGTAGTAGCTTTAGACTATGGTTTTTATGTAATTTATGCCTTAATTGGTTTAGAACTTTTGTTAGTTGTTATTGGCAATAAGCCAGAAATAAGAAATGATAAAGTAGCAATTCATCGTCTTATCATTACTGGTAGAATTACCTTTCCCGTAATATTATTTATTAGTGCGATCGCTTTATTAATTAACTATGGCGTAATAAATAATTAAGCTCTTATTGCCCGCATTTATAACAACAAACATTAAGTTTCAATGACTTTGGTAGACAAACCAATAATTGAGTTGTCTTTAGACTTACCCAAAATATAAACATCGACTTCAATTTCTCCCACTAGAAAAACCTGTATGTCTTTCAAGTTGTTGTTGAACCACCTATACAAATTTTGATAACGTAAAGTCTCTAGTTTTTCTATCTCATCGTGCCATTTTTGTTCGACTATGACGCTTTCAAAAAAAGAACTTAGAGTTTTGGTCAACACCTTTATTTCAGGAGCGTATTTATAGTACCCCTTCAATATCTCACTATTGATTTTAGTTTCACCTTGCCAAGAAACAATCTGCCAAGGATAGTCTGATTCGCTCATCCACGTCAAGCCTTCACAAGCTGCTGACAATTCCTCGATCAATTTCTTCTCAGCAAAATTGCGATCTTCCATACATTATTAACTGTGTTTTTTAGCTTCTAGCTCTTAATATAGAGTATTCTCAATTGATACCTCTAGACCATGGCTAATTTACAACAAATCAAACAGATAGCCGCCCAGCTTTATCTCAATTTAGATAATCCTCAATCAGTGCGGCAACAGCTCAAACGAATAAACAAATCCCAAACTCAACTTCGTCAATTGAAACAGGAAGTTAATGCCAAACTAAAAAACCTCAATCAACCAAACAATGACTTTGGTCTAGACGAAGCAGCAGCCATTGGGCTACATCTTTTTGGCAAACACCGCATTGCAAGAGAAGTAACGCGACAAGGCAATAGAATCGAACGCCAAGAAAGAAAGCAGCAGAAAAATGCGCGTCAACCTCACATCAAAATGAGCAATCTCATTGATAATTATATCTTTGAAGGCGATCGCTTGAAAACAATGGCGCAAAATTATCTCAAAGAACAGTCCAAATAAAGCAAATTCATTTGCTGTTTAAGCTACGGCACTTCCAACCTGCAAAAACTCCCTGACTGTTTTTAAATAAGCTGAGGAATCTTCTAGCATAGGAAAGTGAGAAGTTTTGGACAATTCCACATATTCAATACAATCGTTTAAAGCGGCTGCTTTTTTGCCCATTATTGCGGGGATAATAATATCTTTTTCCCCCGACACCATCAAAGTAGGTACGCTAACTCTGGCAAATTCTTTGGGCATAGTTTCTACTGCATTCTTACTCACAGAAGTATAAATTGTGCCTGCTGCTGCTTCGTAGTCTGCCAACAAAAAATCTTCTAAAAACGCCATGCGATCGCTTTTGGCAATAGGGCGATGCAAAAAACGCGCCATAAACATTCTGTCAGCCAGAGGATACTTGAGAAACCAACTGTAGCGAAACTTAACTACATACCCGCCAAACTTATGAAAAGCAGCAAAAGCTTTAGCATCATATTCAAAAATACCATTGCAGGTAAGAATTGCCTGATGTATTCTTTCGCTGTAGCGATTGAGAAATAAGGTTGCGATCGACGCACCCATAGAATGAGCATTAAGATAAACCTGCTTCAGCTTTAATTCATCTAGTAAAATAGCCAAATCTTCAGCATAATCTACCATTTCATAGCCTAAGCTGGGACTATTCTGACTCAAAGTAGAGCGACCAAAACCCCGCATATCGTATAGTAAACAATCAAAATCATCTGCTAATGCTTCTGCGGTGCTACGCCAATATCTGCCAGAGCCTCCCCAGCCATGTATAAAAACCATTACGGGTTTTTCAGATTGGGTTGGAGAGTGGCGAATCCATTCATAATAATGATGAACTCCACGAACATCTATTAGAGGCATAATAATTTGAGTTATTGTTTGAGAATAGTTTATTCCGAACAGTTGCAATACCTGCGCTTGTTTTTTTTGTCTTAATAAAAGCCTTAAAATCTAATGATAAAAGTGAAGATTCGGTAAAGATTTGCTAAAAATTAAGACATCTATTGAATATGTGCTGCCAACGCTCAAATAAGTAGGCTATATTGGTCTAATGACAATAAATAAGCATACTCTATAATCCAAATTACCTATAATTATATCATGAGTGATAGTGAAGCAGAACAGTGGTGTCAACAGAATAATTGGACTGAACCAAGACAGTTAGAATTAGGCATCTGGGTAGCGTTTCCCCCTGGAGGATTTATCGAAACTCCTCTTCCTATGCAGGGGCAAAGATCTAAAGCTAAACCAGTAGAATATCTTTTGGAGATGGTACTTGTAGCTATAGTCTCCGCAGCCATGATTGCGATCGCAGTAATTATGTCTCCTTGTTTTATTGAACCAATAGTTAATCGTCGTCGGACTAATTGTTAATAAAAACATTCAGCTAATAGCTGATATTTTTCGTACCCCATCGATTAAATTAGCAAATATTTTAGAGTTTATCTTGGCTTTCTATCTCGGCTTTCATTAATTTAGTCAATAGTGTTGTATCTTAGGTTTTGGGCAAAGTAGCTGTAACAAACTTGAGATGACAAATAACTATCGCACCGAAAAAGATTCGATGGGGTCAAAAGAGATTCCCCATGATGTATATTATGGAATTCAAACCTTAAGAGCTACAGAAAATTTCCCGATTAGCGGCATCAAACCTCTGTCAACCTATGTTGATGCCTGTGTCCTAATTAAGAAAGCTACAGCAATCGCTAATGGGGAATTAGACTGTATCGATACACAAATCAGTCAAGCTATTGTTAAAGCTGCCGATGAAGTATTAGCAGGAAATTTGCGAGACCAGTGTGTTGTGGACGTATATCAGGCTGGTGCGTGTACATCCCATCACATGAACGTGAATGATGTTTTAGCAAATCGAGCATTAGAAATTTTGGGAGAGGAAAAAGGCAACTATAAAAAAGTTAGCCCCAACGACCATGTAAACTACGGTCAGTCTACCAATGATGTAATTCCTACTGCTATTAGAATTGGAGCATTATTGGCATTAGACAAAACATTGTATCCAGCTTTAGATAGTGCGATCTCCGCTATATCCGCTAAAGCATCAGAATTTGAAGACATTGTTAAATCTGGACGTACCCACATGCAGGATGCTGTTCCCGTGCGTTTGGGAGAAGGATTTAAAGCTTGGGAGCAAATATTAATCGACCATAAGCAAAGAATTGAAAATGCAGCTCAAGACCTTTACAAATTAGGATTAGGTGGAAGTGCTACAGGGACAGGATTAAACACCCATCCCCAATATCGTCATCGTGCGGCGCAATTACTAGGAGAGTTTATTAACAAACCATTACAGCCAGCACCACACTTAATGGCAGCAATGCAGAGCATGAGTCCATTTGTAAGCGTTTCAGGCAGCCTTCGCAATTTAGCTCAAGATTTAGTCAAAATTTCCCATGATTTGCGTTTAATGGATTCAGGGCCACAAACAGGATTCAAAGAAATACAGTTACCCGCAGTGCAGCCAGGCTCTTCAATTATGCCAGGGAAGTATAACCCAGTGATGGCAGAAATGACCTCGATGGTATGTTTTCAAGTCATGGGTTATGATACGGCGATCACATTTGCGGCTCAAGCAGGGCAATTGGAGTTAAATGTAATGATGCCATTAATTGCCTACGATCTAATTCATAGCATTGAGATTTTAGGCAATACGATTGATAGTTTAAGTACCAAATGTTTAGCAGGAATTACCCCTCGTCGCGATCGCTGTTTATCCTATGCAGAAAGTAGTCTAGCATTGGTAACTGCACTCAATACTCATATTGGCTATCTTAAAGCTGCCGATGTAGCCAAAAAGTCTTTAGAAACAGGAAAGTCCATTAGAGCGATCGTCTTGGAGGAAGGGTTGATGGATGAAACTAAATTGGCAGAGGTACTTGACCTAGAAAAAATGAGTGATTTTAACAACATAGAGTAGAGTACTAGACTTTTGTATCGGGAAAGCCTTCGATAACAGCATCGGCTTCCATAGTTAATTTGCCTGGTTTGACATCTAGTCTTCGTATTCGCATCGACATTTGCTCAAGCTCAAAATTACGTAAGTCTAAAATTTCTTCTGCATTGTCTATGATTGCCTTGGCGACTTCTGTATTGTATTCACTTTCGTTTTTGTATTCTATAGAATTTAGCTTAACGCTATTGCCGTGAGAATTAACTTCGGGAATAGCACTAAAATTAATTTGCTCTTGTTGATTTTGTTCGATTAATTTAATGTCTGCCTTTAGATTAATTTTTCCTACTTCTGGCAACTGAAATGTTACTCGATTAACTTCAATCTTAACTGGCTTTCCTTTATAAATAATTTCTAAGTTTTTTAGCTTTTCAATCACATACTTAGAATTAAATGCTCGTTGTATATCTTCTTCTTTTAAAACAACAAGCACTCTTGCATCAGACGAAGAATTTAGTTCAATATCGCCCAAGGCAGCTTTGATAGGATTAATATCAATATCACCAGTTTCAATATGAATCTTTTCGGCTCGTAATTCTTTTTTCATTACCAATCCTTTGCCCTTGACGCTGACAGATTGCACTTTGCCCTGCATCAAATCTAAAGGATTGGCGCGAAGATATACCTTCACATCTTCAGATTTATCTAATTGAGATTCTAAGCCTATTTCTGCTGCTTTGCTAATTGCCTGTTCGCCTATATCTGGAGAATTCATGATGGTATTTCCTCTGAAAATTGAAGCTGTTACTATTAAAGTCAACAACTCTTTTCAACAGATCAATCTAAAGATAGTTATTCCTAGAAAAAGCGAATTAGAGTCAATAATTTTTAGCTGTTGGTTGATAAAGTATGGCACTGTGCTTGATTGTATAAAAGGCGATCGCACAATACCAAAGCTACCATCGCCTCCACCATCGGTACTGCTCTGGGCAATACGCAGGGATCGTGTCTTCCTTTGGCTGCCAAGGATGTTTCTTCACCATCTTTGGTAACGGTTTTTTGTTCTTTGCCAATAGTTGCAGTGGGCTTGAACGCTACCCGAATTACTATATTTTCGCCGTTAGAGATACCTCCCTGAACTCCTCCAGAACGATTGGAAACAGTCCTCATATCTCCGTTTTCATCAATATAAAACTCGTCGTTGTGTTCGCTACCTGTCATGGTTGTACCAGCAAAACCCGAACCAATTTCAAAACCTTTAGTTGCAGGAAGAGACATTACTCCTTTTGCCAAATCTGCTTCTAATTTATCAAAGACAGGATCGCCCAAACCTTTTGGTACGTGGCGGGCAACGCACTCTACTACCCCCCCAAGAGAATCTTTATCCCTCCTGGCAAGATCGATGCGATCGATCATAGTTTCAGCGCACTCAGCGTTGGGACAACGAACATTATTGCTTTCTACCTGTTCTAAAGTAACAGTGTTGCTATCAACTTTTGCTTCAATGTCTTTAATCCGCTTGACATAACCAACAATTTCTATCCCTGCAACCTGCTTGAGTATTTTTTTGGCGATCGCACCTGCTGCAACTCTACCAATAGTTTCACGGGCTGAAGAGCGACCACCGCCTTTATAATTGCGGATGCCATACTTCGCGTCATAGGTAGCATCGGCATGAGAAGGACGATATTTAACCGCCATCTCATTATAATCTTGCGACCTGGCATCCTTATTTCTCACTAAAATAGAAATAGGTGTTCCCAAAGTTTTTCCTTCAAAAACCCCCGACATAATTTCACAAGTATCACTTTCTTTTCTCGGAGTGGTGATTTTGCTTTGTCCTGGTCTTCTGCGGTCTAAATCTACCTGTATTTCCGCCTCACTAATCTCAAGCTGTGGGGGACAACCATCAATAACTACTCCAACACCTCCTCCATGAGATTCACCATAAGTAGTAATGCGAAATATTTTGCCGAACGTGTTC
>CAKZYI010000883.1 GCA_937884735.1 uncultured Pleurocapsa sp. | reverse complement strand
CCAAAACTCTGACTCAGAAACTATTCAGGGTAAAGTTAATGCCGATCTAATTGTGGGTTCTCTTGCAGACGATGAAATTGATGGCAGGGGTGGCAATGACGTAATTGTTGCTACCGAAGGAGTCGATACTTTAACAGGAGGAAATGGTGATGATGTCTTTTTCTATTCTGATATAACAGATATAACAGATCGAGATATTATCGTAGACTTTACCAGAGGAAGCGATCGCCTTGATATTTCTGAACCTTTAATACTTTCTGGTTACACTGGTGACGATCCTATTGCAGATGGTTATGTAGCAGTTAATTCTTTGAGTAACGATAGTCTAGAAATTCAGTTCGATCCAGATGGTACAGGAGGACAACCTGCAAGTACTTTCGTCACCCTTGAAAATATCAACCCGATAGCATTTCAGAATGATATGGATAATCAGTTTATTTTTACCCCAACTGAATTTTAGATGTTATTAATTGAGAACAGATTTTATCATCTTTGTCATCAATGAGCTTCTTATTTTTATCCAAACTCTTACCCCTGTTTGTTTATCCTCTGGGGTTTTCTTGTATCTTGTTGTTGGTTGCTTTGTGGCTTTGCTTTAAACGCTCTGGCTGGACTTTTGTACCAGTCTTACTAGCATTTATTGTTTTAATGACTGCTAGCAATGTCAAATTCAGCAATAGTTTGGTAACCTCCCTAGAAAGACAATATCTACCTTTGGAAAACACACCAAAAGCAGGGGCAATTGTAATTTTGGGCGGAGCAACCAGAAATCAAGAATCCCCCAGAATCATACCCGATATGAACCAGAGGGGCGATCGCCTTTTATATGGCGTAAAGCTCTACATAGATGGTGCTGCACCGTATATTTTGCTAACTGGAGGCAGAATAAAATGGTATGGAGGCAATTCATCAGAAGCGGAAGATATGGCTGCTTTGATGGAGATTATGGGTATTTCCCGTGAGAATCTACTCTTGGAATCGCGATCGCTCACTACCTATGAAAATGCTATCTATACCAAAGAAATTTTAGATCGCAGGAATATTAAAAAGATTATTCTAGTAACTTCTGCGGCACATATGCCCAGATCTGTAGCAATCTTTAAAAAACAAGGTATTGATGTCATTCCTGCTCCAACGGACTTTTTAGTGAGCGATCGCAATCTCGTCGAAAACAAAGTTAGTACTGAGTCTAGAATTATTAGCTTGTTTCCCAAAGCCGAAAGTCTAGATCGTACTACTCAAGTAATGAAAGAATATATTGGTACATACATTTATCGTATGCGGGGATGGCTTTAGGGTAGGTCTATAGTCATTCCAATTAATTTTCTTATGGTATTTCCGTAGCAGAAATTTTTTTCGCTCTATTTCCCGAACAAATTATTAGAGAGCAATTAATACCGTTTAGATTTAAGTTTGCTACAGATGAATGAGCAGGGGAAGCAAGGGAGGCAGGGGAGGCAGAGGAAGAAATAAATCTATCTATCGTATTCTTTTTTCAAATTGGTATAACGATTGATTTTATTAGGTACATCAATCAACATATAGTATTACTATCTTAATAGGAATATTTTTCACTAATTAATCACAAAATGGCTATTTCATCAGGGGGTGATATTGCCCTAACAAACGTAGATCTTAGATTACTACAAGTTCAGGCACAACAGCAGGGTGAATTAATTCATCGGACAACTGAGTTTGGTACTGAGGTGAATTTGCCACGTAGATTTGGAGAAGCAGGCGATCTCATTATTCAGCTAAGAGACGGACTGACACTTTCTATCCGTAGCGGTCAACTGTGGCAACCCTTTATTTTAGAACAGCAGCACGATGAAACATTTCCCGTAATAGCCAAGTTCTATCTATCAGGTAGTTCGAGAGTAAAAACGCCTCAAGTCCCTGAGATTATTCCAGACTACGCAGAATTAGCAGGATACAATTATATCTATCACCTGCCAAATATGACTGAATATGAGGAATGGCAGTCTAACTCATATATTCAGGTAGTGTATATTGAAGCCAAGTGGGATTATTTTCGTACCTTCAGCACTTGCGATCGTTCATTACCAAATCCTTTAGACAACTTGATGCGAGACTCCGAGAGATTTCATAAATCCTTGGGCAAAATGACCCCTACAATGATGCAGATACTTCAGCACATCATTCATTGTCCCTATCAAGGTATGACACAACAAATTTATCTTGAAAGTAAAGCTTTAGAATTATTAGGACTACAGTTTGCTCATTTAGAATCCGATTCAGCAGTACCCAGAGAATTCAGCTTAAAAGCAGACGATCTCGAACGAGTACAGTATGCCAAGGATATTTTAATACAGCGTTCAAATAATCCCCCTTCGTTGGTAGAATTATCTCGCTTGGTTGAACTAAACGATCGCAAACTTAAGCAAGGATTCCGTCAACTATTTGATACCACAGTATTTGGCTATTTACGAGACTACCGAATGAAGCAAGCGCAACACTTACTTTATCAATCTCAAATGACTGTTGCCCAGGTAGCAAACAAGGTCGGCTATAGTAACCCAGAAGCATTTAGTACCGCATTTAAGCGTAAAATTGGCGTGAGTCCCAAAGCTTATCAATTGGGAAAAAGAGGGTGAGAATTGAGTAATAAGTCATTAGTTATTAGTCATTAGTCATTAGTTATTAGTTATTAGTCATTGGTCATTAGTCATTAGTCATCAGTTATTAGTTATTAGTTATTAGTTATTAGTCATCAGTAGTGGGTAATTTATTTATTTATAAAATATGAATTAATAATGATATGAATATGACTAAAATATGATAATTTCAAGTTGTAAAAACTAGCTATACTAATACGGATAAATAAAATAGGCATAGGTTAGTTTGGCTAATGGAGTTATTTGATATAGGTTTGATGGGGACTGGTTTGGCTGCTGATGCCTGTGCTGTTTCTTTGAGTAGTGGCTTAGTTATTAGAAATATAAAATTCAACAAAGCTTTGAAAATTGCTCTGGTTTTAGGAATTTTTCAGGCAATAATGCCCCTAGTGGGCTGGTTTACTAGCTTAAGTTTTCGCGAATTATTGTTGCAAATAAATCATTGGATTGCTTTTGGCTTATTAGCAATTGTTGGCATAAAAATGATTTATGAAACTTTTCAACCAGATACAGAAACTAAATTTAATCCCTTAGATAACTACACTTTAATGGGATTAGCGATCGCGACTAGCATTGATGCTCTGGCAGTTGGCTTAAGCCTATCGGTATTAAAAATGTCTATTTTATCTACAGCAGCAGCGATCGGTATTATTACATTTGTCCTATCTTTTGTAAGCGTCTATCTCGGTCATAAATGGGGCAAATTATGCAAATTCAAATTAGAAATCATCGGCGGAATTATCTTAATTTTCCTCGGCAGCAAAATATTAATCACCAATCTAATAGCTTAAATCTGATCTGCTACTTGCTACCTAAAAAATAGTCCGTTTTGCTAAGAAAAAAGTCCGTTTGACAAAGATTGCGATCGCCAATACGCCTTATGATACTTTCACTCTTTATTAATAAGAAGTATTTGCATTAGCAATGATTAAGCTTAATTTGATAGGTATTGTGAGAGAACGAGAAATCGGACTGTCATCTAAATTTTTATTGGTAATTTTATCAAGTGCGATTACGAAGTTAGCCGTAGGCATCGCTTTATTAGTAGCGCAGCCAGTTTGGGCAGAAGAGACGGGGAGACTGGGGGATAGGGAGACTAGGGGAGAGGGAGCATT